>JARRKE010000039.1 GCA_037388465.1 Gammaproteobacteria bacterium | reverse complement strand
GGGCTGATCCTGGGCTCGGCGGGTTCGGTACGCGATGCGATCATTCTGGGCGTGCTGTTCGCCACGCTGGTGCTGTTCCTGTTCCTGCGCAACGTCAAGCTCACCCTCATCACACTGGTGCTGGTGCCGTCGGTCCTGGCCTCGGCCGCCGTCCTGCTGCACGTGCTCGGCATGAGTTTCAACATCATGACCCTCGGCGGCATGGCCGCGGCTGTCGGGCTGATCATCGACGACGTCATTGTGATGCTCGAACACCTGGTGCGGCGCCTGCATGAGCATGGCCACGGTCCGCGCACCGTGCTGGACGCCGCGCGCGAGTTCACCCAGCCGCTGGCCGGTTCCAGCACCGCCACCATCATCATCTTCGTGCCGCTGGCCTTTTTATCCGGAGTGACCGGCGCATTCTTCAAGGCATTGTCCTTGACCATGGCCACCAGTCTGGTGGTCTCGTTCTTTTTCGCCTGGTTGGCGCTGCCGCTGATCGCCGAACGACTGTTGGGGCCGGAGGATGCCGAACACGATGCGGGGGGGCGGCTGACGCACTGGGTACAGGATCGCTACCGGGCGATCATGCAGCGGGTTTTGAATCGGCCGCTATGGTTGCTGGCAGGGGTGGTACCGCTGCTGGGTGCCGGTTGGCTGGCCTTTATGCAGGTGCCGTCCGGGTTCATGCCCGAAATGAACGAAGGCGGTTTCGTGCTCGATTACCAGACCCCGCCCGGTACCTCACTGGCGGAGACCGACCGCCTGCTCGAGCAGGTGGCGCACATCCTCAAGACCACACCCGAGGTCGATACCTGGTCACGACGCACGGGGGCGCAGCTGGGCGGCGGCATCACCGAGGCCAACCAGGGCGACTTTTTTGTCCGGCTCAAGAGCGCACGCGGCCAGCAGGCGGTCATGGATCGCGTGGCGCAGCGTATTCACGACGAGGTGCCGGGGCTGCAGGTGCAGGATATGAACCAGCCCATGCAGGACTTGATCGGCGACCTGACCGGCTCGCCGCGGCCGGTGGTCATACGCCTGTTCGGGGATAACTGGGACCAGCTGGTGAAGCTGGCGCCGCGGGTAGCGCAGGCCATCGCCGGGGTGCGCGGTCTGAAGGAAGTACAGGACGGACTGGTGGTGGCGGGCGATGCGGTTGAGATTCGTGTCGACCGCGTCAAGGCCGCATTGGAAGGTTTCACCCCGGCTGCAGTGACCCGCCAGCTGCGCGCGTACCTGAGCGGCGTCGTCACGACGCATATCCAGCAGGGGCAGAAGGTGATCGGCGTGCGAGTGTGGATACCCGCCGATCAGCATGCCAGCCTGCAGCGTATCCTGCGTCTCGACCTGCGCGCACCGGACGGACACCTGGTGCCGGTGTCGCGTGTCGCGACCCTCAAGCAGGTCACCGGTGTGCCGCAGATTACCCGCTATGATCTCAAACCGGTGGTGGAGGTCTCTGCCCGCATCGAGGGGCGCGGCTTCGGTGCGGCCATCGCGGATGTGAAACAGGCGCTGGCCAGGCCAGGCCTGTTGCCCAAGGGCGTGTATTACACGCTGGGCGGGCTGTACCGGCAACAGCAGATCGCCTTCCATGCCCTGACCCTGGTGTTCGTGGCCGCGGCGGCGTTGGTGTTCCTGGCGTTGCTGTTCATCTATGAACGGTTTCGCATCGCGCTTGCGATCATGACTGCACCGCTGCTGGCGGTCAGCGCAGTGTTTCTCGGCTTATGGGTGAGCGGCCAGACCCTCAATATCACGGCCCTGATGGGAATGACCATGATCATCGGCATCGTCACCGAGGTGGCGGTGTTCTATTTCTCGGAACTGGTGATTCTGGCGCCGCAACTGCCACCGGCGCAGGCCATCGTCGAGGCGGGCGTCAACCGCATGCGCCCGATCGCGATGACCACACTGGCGGCGATCCTCGCCTTGTTGCCGCTGGGGCTGGGAATCGGGCAGGGCTCGGCCATGCAGCAGCCGCTGGCGATCGCGATCATCGCCGGACTGGCCGTGCAGATGCCGCTGGTGTTGATCGTGATGCCGGTCGTATTCGCACGCCTGCTGCGTGGGTCTGCAAGCGATCTGGCGCATGCGGCGGGATGACCCTGGCCGCATGCGCCATGCACATCGGCTTATGTGTCTGAATCCCGATGTTTCCCGATCTCATCGAGTTCATGTTTGAGGGACAGCGTGTCGAGCTTTGGGATCGGCAGGCACAGGAACAGGTTGATGCGGGTCGTCAGTTGTCGGAACGCATTTGAGACGGCGCGGCGTTTTGCCTCGTCATCGCCTTCAACGGCTGCCGGATCGTCGATGCCCCAATGGGCCGTGACCGGCTGGCCGGGCCAGACGGGGCAGACCTCGCCGGCCGCCTTGTCGCAGACCGTGAAGACGAAATCGAGTTGGGGTGCTTCGGGTTCCGAGAATTCGTCCCAGCTCTTGCTGCGCAGTTCCGCCGTGGGCCAGCCCATTTGATCGATAATCTCGAGCGCGAAGGGATTGACCTCGCTGGTCGGATGGCTGCCCGCGCTGAATGCCCGGAATCGGCCTTTGCCCATCTTGTTGAGAATGCTCTCGGCCATGATGCTGCGTGCCGAGTTGCCCGTGCACAGAAACAGGACGTTATAGACATGCTCGCTCATGATTCCCCCTGAATAGCGAGTTTTTTGAAACAGCGTTCAGCGCTTGCGGCGGTCTATGCCCCGGCGGTTTTGGGCAGGCATGCGTCGCCTTTGCAACAGTTGTTCGTGAGAAAGGCCAGCAGGTCATCCATTACGTCATAGTCAGCCGAGTAATAGATGAAGCGGCTTTCCTGCTTTCCCTTGATCAGCCCCACGCGACTCAGGTGGGCCAGATGAAACGACAGGGTCGGCGGGGCAACTCCCAGCTTTTTGCCGATGGCGCTGGCATTGATGCCGTCCGGTCCAGCCTCCACGAGCTGACGGAAGATGGCGAGACGGGATTCGTGCCCGAGAGCGGCCAGCAGTTCGGCGGCGTTTAGCGTTTTCATATTTTTATAAATATCGAATTATTGTTTCACAATAATGACAATCCCGTTCGTTGTAGCGTGATGGGCGAGTGCCCGGCTCAGGGGGTGAAAGCTATCAGGGGTATCAGTTCCCCGGGCCAGGCTAGAAAAGATTGAACAGGTCGTTGGCGAGATCTTCGCCGACACCGATGCCGGCACCGAGGCCAAGGCCGGTAGTCAGGTTGCCCAGGAATCCGCTGCCCGCACCCCAGCCGCGCGGCTGGGCGTATTGCGCTGCGGGCGGATGCATCGATACCGCCTGTTCGAGCTGCTGGATGTGCTGCCCCATTTGCTGGATGACGAGCAGGGTTTGTTGCTCCTGCTGCTGGATGCCGAGGGCTATTTCGCGTAAATCCATCGCCAGATCGCGCGCCGCGCTCTGGTCCTCCATCGTCCCCGCAAGTTTTTGCGCAAACTGTTGCAGGCGGTTTTTCACGTCCTGCGTCTGCTGTTGGATCTGGGTGATCTGTTGTTCAGCCTGAGGGTAGTCCATGGCATCGCTCCTGTGCCGGGGTGTGCCTGCTAAGACACTGGCTGCCTGTCGGCGGTTCCGTGTTGAGCTGCTACAGAAAGGGGCGGGAAGATTATTCCTGGATGCGCAGGCGGTCCATGGCGCGATAGGTGAGCGCTTCGCTCAGGTGCTGCGCCTCGATGTCGTCGCTGCCGGCGAGATCGGCGATGGTCCGCGCCACCTTGAGAATGCGGTGATAGGCGCGTGCGGACAGGCGAAAGCGCTCCATGGCCTGGGCCAGCAGCGTCTGTTCGGACGCGGCCAGAGCGCAGTAGGTTTCCACTTCGCGATTGGTGAGCCGGGCGTTGATGCCGCCCTGGCGCGTGAGCTGGCGCTCGCGCGCGGAGATGACGCGTGTTCTGACCGCGGCGCTGGATTCGGGGGTCTGCTGCGTATCCTGCAGCACTTCGCGGGGCACGCGCGGGACCTCGATCTGCAGGTCGATGCGGTCCAGCAGCGGCGCAGAAATGCGATTACGATGGCGTCGCCGCTGGTCCGGTGTGCAACGGCAGTTCGTATCCAGGTCGCAGTCGTAACCCTGCGGACAGGGGTTCATGGCGGCCACGAGCTGGAACCCCGCCGGGAATTCCGCCTGGCGGGCCGCGCGCGAGATGGTGATGCGGCCGGTCTCCAGCGGCTCGCGCAGCACCTCCAGCACCCGCCGGTCGAATTCCGTGAGTTCGTCCAGGAACAGCACGCCGTGATGGGCGAGCGAGATCTCGCCCGGCCGGGGCGTCGAACCGCCGCCCACCAGCGCCACGCCGGAGGCGGTGTGGTGGGGCGCCCGTACCGGTCGCTGTCCCCATTGGTCGATGTGAAAACCCTGGTCGCTGATGGAGGCCACTGCCGCGTGCTCCATGGCTTCGGTTTCGGTCATGGGCGGCAGGATGGTGGCCAGACGACTGGCGAGCATCGTCTTGCCGGTGCCGGGCGGGCCGACCATGAGCAGGTTGTGGCCGCCGGCGGCGGCAATTTCCAGCGCACGCCGTGCCTGATGCTGGCCGCGTACGTCGGTCAGATCCCCTTCGCTGCCGATGAGCCTTTTCCCTACGCCTGTGGGCGAGCCGTGCTGGATCAGCGATGTTTGGGCCAACAGGTGAGCACTGACTTCCAGCAGATGGTCGGCGGGCAGCACTTTTAGGCCGCTCGCCAGAGCGGCCTCGTCAGCATTGTCTCGGGGAAGTACCAGGGGATGGCCGCTGTTGCGCAGGGTCAGCGCAACCGGCAGTACGCCGCGGATACCGCGCAGTTCGCCACCCAGCCCGAGCTCGCCGAGAAATTCCTGGTTTTCCAGGGCCTCGGCGGGAATTTGCTGGCTTGCGGCGAGAATGCCCAGGGCGATGGGCAGGTCGAAGCGGCTGCCGTCCTTGGGGAGGTCGGCGGGGGCGAGGTTGACGGTGATGCGCCGCGCGGGGAATTCGAAATGGCTGTTCTGGATCGCGGCGCGGACGCGGTCCTTGCTTTCCTTTACCGCGGCCTCCGGCAGGCCGACGATGGTCATACCTGGCAGGCCGTTGCCGAGATGCACCTCGACCCGGACCGGAGGTGCCTGCAGCCCATCCAGGGCGCGACTGTGTACGACGGCGAGACTCATCCTTGAGGCCCCTTTTGTTTTGAGGGTTTAAGACTGCTGCTCTTCGAGCTCCCTGACGCGTTTTTCCAACGCGGTGAGTTTTTCCCGGGTTCTAATCAGCAGGGCACTTTGTACCTCGAACTCCTCGCGGGTTACCAGGTCCAGCTTGCGCAGCCCGCCCTGCAGGCCGGCGCGCAGGGTTTTCTCCACGTCCGCCTGCAGGGTCTTAACCGTTTCCGGCATCATCCCGGCAAGCTGACGCGCCAGGTCATCGAGTTGTTTACTGTCCAGCATGGCCGTTCTCCACGGATTTCCCTAAACCATAACCGATTTGCTCCATGACGGACACCGGCACCGAGATGGTGCACCGCTCTGGTGCGGTCTATGCTCTATGCACCCGCTTAACGCAATTGTCACAAACTTCTGAAAATACATAACTTCATGATTTTCTGATGGTTGCTGTAGTTGGCACGGCAACTGCATTAAGCCGGGTGGGCATTAACCTGTACCTAATCCTCAAGAGGAGAGTGATCCCATGAAATTTAAGAAGACTGCACTGGCCACCCTGATTGCCGGCGGACTGCTGAGCAGCGGTATGGCCATGGCCGACTCTGCCTTCACCGGCAACCTCGGTCTCACCAGCAACTACATCTGGCGTGGTTTCACCCAGACGAATGATCAGGCGGCCATCTCCGGCGGTCTGGACTATGCCCTGCCCGCCGATCTCTATATCGGCGCCTGGACGTCGAATGTGACCTGGGGCGGTGACGGCACCGAACTCGACACCTATGCCGGTTGGGCGCCGACCTTCGGTGACGTCGGTCTGGACATCGGTGTCGTGAACTATGCCTACCCGCAGTACGGCAAGGCCTCGAACAACAGCGACACCTCCTTCTACGAAGCCTATGTCGGCGCTTCCTGGATGGGCCTGAGCGGTAAGGTTTCCTACAGCCCGAACGCCGATATGGCGCTGGACCGTACCGAGGACAACCCGACCGTTTATGTTGAAGCCGCTTACGATCTGGAGCTGCCCAGCAAGACCTCGCTCAGCTTCCACGTCGGCAACTACAGCGCCAAGAATGCATTCTTCGCTGACTACGACACCGGAAAGCTGGAGAAGAGCTCCACCGATTACAGCGTGAGCCTGAGCAAGGACGATTTCGTCTTCGCCGTGAGCAACACCACGCTGAAGGGCGACACCCCGCGTTTCGCCGTGTCCTACAGCAAGAGCTTCGACCTGTAAGACCTGCAGTACCTGAGTTGTGACTGGCGCGGCCCTCGGGCCGCGCTTTTTTATTGTGCGTGAGGCAAAGCACAATACTTCCGCCTTCCGCCTTCCGCCTTCCGCCTTCCGCCTTCCGCCTTCCGCCTTCCGCCTTCCGCCTTCCGCCTTCCGCCTTACCCTTAATTTGCGCACTGAAATGGTGCACCATGGTGGTGCAAAAAGAACCGGCCGCCTCATCGCTGGTGCACCAAAATGGCCCCCATCCTTCTTGATAGACCTCAAAACCTATGGATTTCAGCGGGTTGTGCCTGGTGGCACGCAACCTGCTTTATAGCAGGCGAGGTACGAATCCCGTCCGTTGAGCGCGCGGGCTGAACCTTTCCCGAAATATAAGGAGGCAACCTTTCATGAAGCTTGTGACGGCAATAATCAAGCCCTTCAAGCTCGATGACGTGCGAGCCGCACTGTCCGAGATTGGCGTGCAGGGCATTACTGTGACCGAGGTCAAAGGCTTCGGTCGCCAGAAGGGGCACACGGAACTCTACCGTGGCGCCGAGTACGTGGTGGACTTTCTGCCCAAGGTGAAGCTGGAAGTCGCCGTCGATGACGGTCTGCTCGATCGCGTGATCGAGGCTGTCACCAAGTCGGCTGCTACCGGCAAGATCGGCGATGGCAAGATCTTCGTCTATCCCCTGGAGCAGGCAATCCGTATCCGTACCGGCGAGTCCGGTCCCGACGCACTCTGAGTCTTAGGAGGGCTTATTTCCATGAATCTGGTAAATACCAAGCGAATTTTCGCAATCCTTGGAGGTCTCGGCGCGTTGTTCCTGCCGATGCTGGCCTTCGCAGACGAGGCGCCGACGCTCAATTCGGGCGACACCGCGTGGATGCTGACGTCCACCGCCCTGGTGCTGATGATGACCATCCCCGGTCTGTCGCTGTTCTACGCCGGTATGGTGCGTACCAAGAACGCCTTGGCCATGATGATGAAACTGTTCGCCGTGACCTGTCTGGTCACCGTGCTGTGGACCATCGCGGGCTACAGCCTGGCGTTCGCGGATGGCGGCAGCTTCGTCGGCGGTCTGAGCAAGATGTTCTTCAATGGCGTCACCACGGATGCGATCAGTGGTTCGATTCCCGAGACCGTGTTCGCCATCTTCCAGCTGACCTTCGCCATCATCACCCCGGCCCTGGCGGTCGGTGCGTTCGCTGAGCGCATGAAGTTCTCCGCCATGCTGTGGTTCCTGGGCATCTGGTCGCTGGCCGTGTACTCCCCGATCACCCACTGGGTGTGGGGCGGCGGCTGGCTGGGCAACGACGGCGCCCTGGACTTCGCGGGCGGTACCGTCGTGCACATCAATGCCGGTATTGCCGGTCTGGTGGCTGCGCTGGTGCTCGGCAAACGTAAGGGTTATCCCACCACTGCGATGCCGCCGCACAGCCTGATGCTGTCCGTGGTCGGCGCCGGCCTGCTGTGGGTCGGTTGGTTCGGCTTCAACGCCGGTTCCGAGCTGGCGGCTGACGGCACTGCCGGCATGGCCATGGCCGTGACCCAGATCGCCACCGCCATGGCGGGTCTGACCTGGATGTTCGCTGAGTGGATTGCGCACGGCAAACCCACCACCCTGGGCATCATCTCGGGTGCGGTGGCCGGTCTGGTCGCCATCACCCCGGCCTCCGGTTTCGTGGGCCCCATGGGTGCGCTGGCCATCGGCTTCGCCGCGGGTCTGGGCTGCTTCTTCGCCGCCACTGCCCTCAAGAAGGCGATCGGCTATGACGATTCGCTCGACGCCTTCGGCGTGCATGCCATCGGCGGCATCATCGGTGCCATGCTGACCGGCGTGTTCGTGGCCAAAGCCTTCGGTGGTGCCGGCCTGGCCGACGGCGTGACCATGGGTCATCAGCTGTGGGTGCAGTTCAAGGCCGTCATGGCGACCATCATCTACGATGCAATCGCGACCTTCATCATCCTGAAGGTGGTCGACGTGATTATCGGTCTGCGTGTCAGCGAGGAGCAGGAGACCGAAGGTCTCGACACCGCGCTGCACGACGAGAAGGCCTACAACCTGTAAGCCGCTTCTCACCGCAGTACAAGTGGTATCGGCGGGCGTCCTTAGGGGCGCCCGCTTTTTTTGGCCTAGGGCATGTCGCTTCCGGTAATCTTTCGGCATGACCCCTCGCATTCGAATCACATGTCGATCCTGTTAGAGCTGCACGAACTCTCAAGCGCGCATTTCAAACCCGTTTCCTTTTCCCTGCGGGCGGGCGAGTGTCTGGCCGTCGGCGGGCCGTCCGGTGTCGGCAAGTCGCAGTTGTTGCGTGCCATTGCGGACCTCGATGTGCATCAGGGCGAGGTGCTGCTGGAGGGGCGGCCACAGAAGGAATACACGCCGCAGGCCTGGCGCAAGGCGGTCGGTTTGCTGCCGGCGGAGTCCGGCTGGTGGGGGGAAACCGTGCGCGAGCATTTCGGGGTGGTGGACGAGAAATGGCTGAACGAACTCGGATTCACGGCGGACGCGCTGGATTGGCGCGTCGGCCGGTTGTCTTCCGGGGAGCGCCAGCGGCTCGCCTTGCTGAGGCTGCTCGCCAACCGGCCGCGGGTCCTGTTGCTGGACGAGCCGACCGCCAATCTCGATGCAGCCAATACGCGCGGAGTGGAGCGCCTGGTGCGGGAGTATCTGGGCGAAATGCGCGCCGCGGCCGTGTGGGTCAGTCATGACCCGATGCAGCGTGCACGGGTGGGAGGACGTGAATTGCTGATCGATGACAAGCAGGTGGCCGCATGAGCGACCCGTTGATTTCTCTGACGCCGCTCGATCTGGGCATTGCCGGCGTATTGGTGTTGCTGCTGGCGGCGGCCGTTTCGCGGCTGGGATTCGATTCCCGCCCCTTACTGATCAACGCCCTGCGCATGACCCTGCAGTTGCTGTTCATCGGCTATGTGCTCAAGCTGCTGTTCGCGATCAGCGACTGGTACTGGGTGATGCTGCTGGGTCTGGTGATGGCCGGGCTGGCCGGCCGCGAGGTGATGCAGCGTCAGAAACGCCGCTTCACCGGCTGGTGGGGGATCGGCCTGGGTACGGCGTCCCTGTCGGCGTCGGCATTTCTGGTGGCGATATTGGCGCTGTTGACGATCATCGGGCCGGAGCCGTGGTACGAGCCTCAGTACGCGATTCCCCTGCTGGGCATGCTGCTTGGCAACTGCATGTCGGGCATTTCCCTCTCGCTGGACCGACTCACGGAAACCGCGTGGCGTGAACGGCATCTGATCGAGGCGCGTCTGATGCTGGGGCATGTCTGGCACGAGGCTGTCGTCGAGGCGCGGCGTGAGAGTCTGCGCAGTGGTTTGATGCCGATCGTGAACTCCATGGCTGCGGCCGGCATTATCAGCCTGCCGGGCATGATGACCGGCCAGATCCTGGCGGGCAGCCCGCCCATCGAGGCGGTCAAATACCAGATCATGATTTTTTTGCTGATCGTCGTGGCCACCGGCCTCGGCACGGTCATTGCCGTGTGGGCCGGCTCGCGGCATTTGTTCGACGAGCGAATGCGGCTACGATTGGACCGCCTGGAAAGCAAAGGAGTCTGAGGTGAAGCGATTCGCATGGTTGCTGCTCGTAGGCATGCCGTTGTGGGCACATGCCGAGATCTATAAATGGACCGACCAGTATGGCCGCGTCCATTACGGAGATCAGGCGCCTCCACAGGGTGCGCAAAAGGAAGACCCGCAAAAATCCGACAATCCGATCCAGGTCATGGAAGGCGATAACGGCCCGACGGGGAAAGTGGACCGCAGGCGGTTGACCCGGGCGCTGGAGAAGGAGAACCGCCAGCGCGACAAGCAGCGGGCCGCAAAGGCCAAGCGCGAGGCGCAGCGTGAACGTAACTGCGGCAATGCCAGGCAGCGGCTGCGGATGTATCAGAATGCGGGGCGTATTTTCAGAACCGACGCAAACGGCCAGCGCCACTACTACACGGATGCGCAGCGCGCCGATGCGCTGGAAGCGGCGCAGCAGCAGGTCGACAAGTGGTGTAACTGAGCCTCGTCAGCTCATCAGCGACTTGCGGACGAATTCCGGCACGGCCATGCAGGCCCGGTGAATCGCGTCGTTGTAATACGTCGTGGCGAAGGTCTTTTCTTCGCACTGTTCTTCGCGCAAGAAGGTAATGGGGGCTGACTTGCCGGCCAGGGTGGTGGTCCACCAGCCCGAGGGATACACGGGCTGCGGATAAAACAGGGTCAGCGTATCCAGGGCGCCGGCCTTGCGCATCTCGTCGTGCATGGGTTTGAGAATAGAGTCCAGATGGTAAAGCGGCGATTCGCTTTGCTGGGCGATCAGGCCGTCGGTTCCGAGGGCGCGCAGACAGTCGCGGTAGAACGGTTCCGAGAACAAGCCCTTGGCGGGACCGATCGGATCGGTGCTGTCGACGATAATGATATCCACCGAGCCCGGCTCGGCATCCTTCATCCACTGTATGCCGTCCCCGAAAAAGAATCCGGCGCGGGGGTCGCCATTCGATTCGCACAGGGCGGGGAAGAACTGTTCGGAGAGCCGGGTGACGCGTTCGTCGATCTCGACCTGCAGGACGGATTCCACTTCGGGGTGCTTCAAAACCTCCTTCATCGTGCCGCAGTCGCCGCCGCCGATGATCACCACCCGCTTGGGGGCGGGATGGCTGAACAGCGCCGGATGGGACATCATTTCGTGATAGAGGAAGTTGTCCCTGTCGCTGAGCATCACGAAACCGTCGATCACCATCAGGTTGCCGAACTGTTCGGTTTCATAGATTTCTATCTTCTGGTAAGGCGTCTGCTCCTCGTGCAGCTTGTGCTTGATCTTGAGAGAGAAGGCGCTGCCGGCCTCGGCGCAGGTTTCGCTAAACCAGTTTTCGTCCAGGGTCATCGCAATGCTCCCGTTTGCAGGGTCTAAAAAACGCTTATCATACCGCCCCCATGCAGGTATCGGACAGGCTGGAACGGTATGAATGACACGAACTGGAGCCTTGAGGCGGCCCGCAAGCTGTACAACTGCGCGGGTTGGGGTAACGGTTATTTCGATATCAGCGAGGCCGGGCGGGCCGTCATGCGCAGCCGTGCGGGCGGCGAGGTCGATTTGCATGCGCTGGCGCACGAATTGCGGGATGCGGGGCTGCGCTGGCCGGTGCTGGTGCGCTTTGAGGACGTCCTGCATGACCGGGTGGGGCAGCTGCGCGACGCCTTCGCCGGTGCCATGCAGGATGTGGCCTATCGCGGCGACTACACGCCGGTTTACCCCATCAAGGTGAATCAGCAGCGCAGCGTGGTGGAACAGATCCTGGCCAGCGGGCATGTGGGGCTGGAGGCGGGCAGCAAGCCCGAACTGATGGCGGTGCTGGCGCTCTCCCGGCCGGGCGGCGTCATCGTGTGCAACGGCTACAAGGATCGCGAATACATTCGTTTGGCGCTGATCGCCCGCCTGCTCGGGCATCGCGCCTATATCGTGATCGAAAAGCCCTCCGAGCTGCATCTGGTCCTGCGCGAGGCGCAGGATCTGGGTGTGGAGCCCTGGTTGGGAATGCGGATACGGCTGGCCTCGATCGGCAAGGGTAAGTGGCAGAATACCGGCGGCGAAAAGGCCAAGTTCGGCCTGTCGGCCGGTCAGGCCCTGGAACTTGTCGAGACGCTGCGCGAGGCCGATGCCCTGCCCGCGCTCAAGCTGCTGCATTTTCACATGGGATCCCAGATCGCCAATATCCGCGACGTCCAGAACGGTCTGCGGGAGGCCGCGCATTACTTCGCCGAACTGCACCGGCTGGGCGCGCAGGTCCGGGTCGTCGACGTGGGCGGGGGACTCGGCGTGGACTACGAAGGCACCCGCTCGCGCAGCGATTGCTCCATCAACTACAGCATCCAGGAATACGCCAACAGCATCGTGCGCAGCATTCACGACAGCTGCGAGGCGCACGGCCTGCCGCATCCCGACATCTACACCGAGTCGGGCAGGGCGATGACCGCCCATCATGCCGTGCTGCTCACCAACGTGATCGACACCGAAGCGGCGCCCGGGCAAAACGAATTACAGCCGCCCACCGAGTCGGACGATCGGGTATTGCACGCCTTGTGGGAACTCTACCGCGCCGTAGGGGAGCGGACCGGCAGCGAGCTGTACCACGACGCGGTGTACTGGCTTAACGAGGCGCAGTTGCTGTTCACGCATGAGCAGCTGGGGCTGGCGGAGCGTGCGCAGGCGGAACAGCTGTATTTTGCCGTATGCCGCCGTCTGATGGACGAGGCGGTGCCGCTCCCGGCGGAGATCCGCCGGGACATCGAGGACAAGCTGGCGGAAAAATACTTTTGCAACTTTTCGGTATTCCAGTCCATACCCGACGTCTGGGCCATCCATCAGATCTTCCCGATCATGCCGCTTGCCCGCCTGAACGAAGCGCCACAGTGCCGCGCCGTACTGCAGGACCTGACCTGCGATTCGGATGGGCGCGTGGATCGATATGTCAGCGGCGCAGGGCTGAGCGCTTCGTTGCCGTTGCATGCCATCGAGGAGAACGAGCCCTACCTGCTCGGCATCTTCATGGTTGGTGCGTACCAGGAAATCCTGGGGGATCTGCACAACCTGTTCGGGGACACGGATTCCATCAACGTGGCATTGGACTCGGACGGAAAGGGGTATACGCTTCGCGAATCGGAATCGGGTGACGCGGTCGAGGAACTGTTGAGCCTGGTGCACTATGATACGGTGGGTTTGCTACGGGCTTGCGAGGACAAGGTGGCAGCCGCCGACCTCGACCAGCGGCTGCATGACAAGATCATCTCCGAGCTGTCCGAAGGATTGGCGGGCTATACCTATCTGGAGGACTAGCATTCGGTCCCGTCAGGCGCTTGCCGAACGGGGCGGCTTGGCAGGACACTTACAGGTGCGCGCTGGTCAAAGTTGCACCACCTTGGGTCAAGGCGCGTCGATTGGGATACACTGGCCCGGCTGACGCGGCAAGGAGTTGGGGAGAGAGATGCAGGGCACCATGTTCTATGTATTCGCGCTGGGCTTCGTCTTGTTCGTGGCCGGGGCGGTATTGATTATCCGCAAGGCTGCCCAGCAGGGCGTCGTGTGGACCCTGGTGAGCATCGTTCCCGGCCTGAACCTGCTGTTTGTCTTCAGTCACTGGAATCAGGCGCATCGGGGCTTTCTGATGTCCATCGTCGGTGTGCTGGTGGCCGCCGGCGGATTCTATGGCGGCGGTGACAAGGGAGTTTGCGAGCAGCTGGCTGAGTTCGGTTGGCGCAACACCGCGATCTGCAGTATCGACCTGCAGCGCCCCGGCGACGTTGCCGTCCCGAATCAGGCCGAGGTGGAGGCCAAGGGCCTGGCCGACAAAAAAGAACCCGAGAACGACTATAGCGAGTACATGCAGCCCAAGATCGTTCCCCTGCCGCCGAAAGGCAGCATCAAGAAGTTGCCCGATTCCAACGTCAAGATGGCCTGGCAGGTGCTCAGTCCCAAGCTTGCCCCGAGCTTTGTGGGGCGGGTGATCCGCATCAGCATGGACACCGGAGAGACCAAGGAAGGGGTCATGACCAAGGCCGACGACGACTCGCTCTATATTCAGCAGAACCTGGGCGGCGGGACTGCCGACCTGCAGTATTCATATTCCGACCTGCACCAGATCCTGGTATATGCTCCGCAAGGCAGTGTGGCGCAGGCACTGAGTGTGCTGCAGGCGCAACAGCAAAGCCTGCAGAACGCCAATCAGCCTGTACCGAGTCCGGCTACCGTGCCGGTACAGCCCACCGCCGCGCAACCGGCTCCGGCACAACCTGCGGCGACTACAGCCCCCGCGCAGTCCGCGGCACCGACGCAACCTGCAGCCAGTCAGCCGGCTCCCGCCACTGCACCAGCTGCTCAGCCCGCGACGGATCAGGCGGCCCCTGCGGCGCCGGCACAGCCTGCGACCAGCCAACCGGCTCCCGCCACCGCACCGACACAGCCTGCGACGGACCAGGCTGCCCCCGCGGCGCCGGCACAACCTGCAGCCACCCAGCCGGCTCCGATCACGGCGCCGGCACAGCCTGCGACGGACGAACCAGCCCCCACGCAGCCTGCGACGGACGAACCGGACACGACGAGCCAGAGCACCACGCCTGCGCAGCCCGCTGCAAACCAGTCGGTGGCCAGCCAGAACGCAGCACCGGCGCAAACGGCAGCCCAGCAGCAGTGATCGCCATGCAGTGCTACGTTTATCGGAGTACGCGGCGGGCCGATACCTACATTTACTTGGCGGCCAAAGATGATTTCGACCAGGTGCCCGACGGCTTGCGCAAAGTGTTTGGCGAGCCTGAATTTGCACTCGAATTTGAATTGACCCCTGACCGCAGGTTGGCCCAGGAAGATCCGCAACAGGTCTATAACAACCTGAAAAATCAGGGTTTTCACCTGCAGATGCCTTCCGAAAACGAGCAGGCCCTCTAAACCTGTTTCCCTCCCGCCGCCGCCTTCCGGCTCCTGAAGGAATAAAAAAATCGATGCACCGCTTGACGATGTTTTGGTGCATATTTATATTAAACGAACGTTTAATTTTATTGCGATGAACATGGCGCGGAAACGGCAGCCAAAGACGGAAGTGCGCGGGGTCGGCAGGCCGCGCGGTGCGGCGGAGCCTGAGCGCATACGCCGTCAACTGCTGGACGCCACAGCGCAAATCCTCACCGAACAGGGCTACCGGCGCAGTTCGGTGCGTTTGATTGCCGAGCGGGCGGGTGTCAACCCGGCCCTGATCAACTATTACTTCGGCAGCAAGCAGGGACTGGTTCTGGAACTGGTGAGGAAAGTGATCGGACCGGTGATGCAGCAGTTTCAGCATGTGGCGCAGAACCCGGAGTTATCGGGCCGGGCCACGCTGCATCAGTTTCTGCAGCAATACACGCATGCGATATTGGAGGCGCCGTGGTTGCCCCAACTGGTAATGCAGGAAGTATTCGAGGATGAAGGAAAGTTGCGGGAGCCTTTTATTGAAGAATTTGCATCCCGGGTGGGCGGCGATTTGCGCGCGCAGTTGGAGCGGGATCAGGCCCGTGGTGAGTTGTCGGCCAGGCTCGACCCGAACCTGGCCGCATTGGGTGTGATGAGTCTGGCGCTGTTTCCCTTTGTTGCACGTGGTGCGGCGGAGCATGTTTTTCAACTGAAGGTGGATCGGAAGTTTGTGGATCGTCTCGTTGACCAGACGGTTGACCTGCTCTATGGCGAAGCCGGGACGCCGGAAAAAAGAACGGATTGAGGAGCACGACATGTCGAAGATGAAACGGGTGTTGATCGTGGCGGTTGTGTTGGTACTGGTTTCGGGTGGAACGGCGGCCTGGTGGGTTGGTCACCACCGTGAGGGTAACGGGGCTCAGTTGACACTGTATGGCAATGTGGATCTGCGCCAGGTGCAACTCGCCTTCGATGCCTCCGGGCGTATCGAGTCCATGCCGGTTCAGGAAGGTCAACGCGTGAAAAAGGGCGAATTGCTGGCGCGGCTCGATACGCGGCGATTACAGGAAAATCTCAAGCAGGCTCAGGCGCAGGTGCAGGCTCAACAGGAAGTCGTCAATCGTCTCGAGGCAGGCACCCGGCCGGAAGATATTCGCAAGGCCCGGGCAGATCTCGATCTGGCCAAGGCGCAGCGGATTAACGCCCGGCTCAGTTTTAACCGAATCAGTGATCTGGCAAAGCGCGAAATGGCCTCCAGGCAACAGCGCGACGATGCCGAGGCTGCCCTGAATGTGGCCAACGCCAAGGTCAAGGCGGCCAAGGCTGCATTGGAACTGGCCCTGGCCGGGCCGCGCAAGGAGGATATCGCGGCGGCGAAGGCCAGCCTGCAGGCCGACCAGGCCAAGCTGGGCCTGGCCAAAACCAATCTGCAGGACAGTGACCTGTATGCGCCCGCCAGCGGCATTATTCAGAACCGTCTGCTGGAACCCGGCGACATGGCTTCGGCGCAGAATCCCGTCTATACCCTGGCATTGACGCAGCCATTGTGGGTGCGCGCCTATGTCGACGAACCCGATCTGGGCAAGCTGACCGAAGGCATGCCGGTAACCGTGTCCACGGACAGTTTTCCCGACAAGCGCTACGCAGGCTGGGTCGGCTACATTTCTCCGACGGCACAGTTCACACCCAAGACAGTCGAGTCACCCGGCATACGTACGGATCTGGTGTACGAGATTCGGGTGTACGTGTGCGACGATGGCGGTGAACTGCGTCTGGGTATGCCGGCGACAGTGCATGTGGATCTGAGTCAGAAGGGCAAAAACGGCGTGCAGGATTGCGGTCGGTCCTAACCGACCAGAGTGTCTGGATTCGATGATTCGGCGCATTCTCAAGGAGGCAGCCATGAAAGCGATTCAAATGGTGGTTTTGCTGGTATCGGTCCTGGCCGCCAGCACGGCGCATGGCGCCGACCTGCTGACGGTGTACCAGCAGGCGCAGCAGAACGACGCCACCTATCTGGCCGCCGAGCAGGCCTACAAGGCGGCCGAGCAGAACAGCCCCATCGCGCGCAGCGCCCTGCTGCCCCAGGTCAACCTGTCGGCCAGCACCACCAACGACCACACCGAGCTCAAGGA
>JARRKE010000038.1 GCA_037388465.1 Gammaproteobacteria bacterium | reverse complement strand
GCACGCTGCTGGATGTCGCGGATTTCCGCGTGGCAGCGGTCCAGGGTCGCGGCCAGGTCCTGATGCACGGCCGCGGGATCGTCGCCTTCCACGAAATAGGGGTGGTATCCCGCGCCTTCGAACAGGCGGGTCAGCATGGCGTCGTCGGTGCGCCCGAGTACCGTCGGCCCGGAGATCTTGTAGCCGTTCAGATGCAGGATGGGCAGCACCGCGCCGTCTCGTTTCGGGTTCAGGAAGCGGTTGCCCTTCCAGGCGCCGGCCAGCGGGCCGGTTTCGGCTTCACCATCGCCGATCACGCAGGCCACGATAAGATCGGGATTGTCGAAGGCGGCCCCGAAGGCGTGCGCCAGCGAGTAGCCGAGCTCGCCCCCTTCGTGAATGGAGCCCGGCGTATGGGCGCTGACGTGACTGGGTACGCCGCCGGGGGTGGAGAACTGGCGGAACAACCGGTGCAGACCGTTCAGGTCCCGGCTGACCTCCGGGTAGACCTCGGAGTAAGTACCCTCCAGATAGGTCTGGGCGAGGATGGCGGGTGCGCCATGGCCTGGGCCGGTGATGAAGATCAGCTCGGCGCCGGTGTCCTGGATCAGGCGGTTGAGGTGTACGTAGATCAGGTTCAGCCCGGGCGAGGTGCCCCAGTGGCCGAGCAGGCGCGGCTTGATGTGTTCAGGGCGTAGGGGCTCCTGCAGCAGCGGGTTGTCGCATAGATAAATCTGCCCCACCGCCAGGTAGTTGCTCGCGCGCCAGTAGCGGTCGATGCGGTCGAGACGCGCCTCGGAAAGCGGTGCGGCGTTGTGTGTCGTCATAGCGATACCTCCATGGCATGTGGTCCGCCGGTTCAACGACGCCGGGGTGGCGGAAAAGACTCAATACGTATGCCGGCGTCTCACGACAGCAGATCGTCGGGCGTGGCGGCCTGGTTCCAGACCTGGATCACCCGGGTGTGATGTTCATGGCCGAGAATCGAAATGCGCGCCGCATCCAGGCTGAGCAGGCGGCCGCCGTCGGGCGCCAAGCCCAGCCAGCGGGCGGCGAGAATGCGCAGCAGGTGACCGTGCGCAAACAACAGGCTGCACCCGCCTGCCGTCAGGGCGCGCTGGATGACGCGCTCGGCCCGGGCGGCCACCTGCTGCAGGGATTCCCCGCGTGCGATGGCGACCGTCCAGATGTCGAACGCCGGTTCGTCGCGGCGGATGGACTTGGTGGTACGGCCTTCGTATTCGCCGTAATCCCACTCGCACAGGTCGTCGTCCAGGTGCAGCCGGTTGCCGAACCCGGCCAGGATGGCGGTCTGCTCGGCACGCGTCAGCGGGCTGGACCAGACCTGCTGGAAGTCGGCACGTGCCAACGGCGTGGACAGCCGTTTGGCCTGGTCGCGCCCACGTGACGTGAGCGGCAGATCGCTGCGCCCGGTATGGCGGCCGTCGCGCGACCACTCGGTCTCACCGTGACGTACCAGCCAGAGTTGAACGTCGGTACTCATGACGTTGTTTCTGCGGTGTCCGGCAGGCGCCGGGTATGGCGGGCGATCATGCGCGTCTCGTCGGTGGGAATGATCGGCACTTCGCAGGCCGCGTCGTCGGCCGGGATGTAACGCACATGCATGGCATGTGCGCCGTTGTCGCCCGGATCGTAGTGATTGCTCAGCGCGTGCGCCTTCTGGTCGGGTACGAGGCTTCCGAACGCGTGGGTGATGTCCGCCGGGTTAAGCGTCAGGGTGACGGCGGGCGGTAGCTCGTGATCAACCATTGCGCTGATCCTCCCGATGGTGCGCCACCCGCGCCAATGCCAGCGAGGCCAGCCGCACGGTATCGGGATCGGCGCGCGAGGTCAGCACCACCGGCACGCTGGTCCCGATCACAACACCGGCGAAGCGTGCACCGGCAAGGTATTCGAGGTCCTTGTACAGGATGTTGCCGGAGACCAGATCCGGCACCAGCAGGATATCCACCTCACCGGCCACCGGGCTGTCGATGCCCTTGATGCGCGCCGATTCGGCGGAGATGGCGTTGTCGAAAGCCAGTGGGCCGTCGACCAGGGCGTGCTTGATCTGGCCGCGTTCGGCCATCTTGGCCAGGCAGGCGGCGTCTACGGTCGATGCAACGGCCGGGTTGACCACCTCGATGGCCGACAATGCCGCCGCTTTGGGCCGTTCGATGCCCAGCAGTCGCGCCAGATCGATGGCGTTTTGCAGGATCAGCACCTTGGTTTCCAGGTCGGGAGTGATGTTGACTGCCGCGTCGGTGATGAACAGCAGCCGGGGATAACTGTCGAGTTCGGCTGCGAACACATGCGAAACACGCGGTGCATGGCGCAGTTCCTTGAGAATGGGGTGCAGAAACTCGGCGGTATGCAGATAGCCTTTCATCAGCAGTTTGACGCGTCCGTCCTTGACCGCTTGTACCCCCGCCGCTGCGGCGTCTTCCGGTGTGGCGGCGTCGATGATGGGATAGTCGCAGCCCAGTTCCGCGTTCAAGGGCGCGATGACATCGCGCCGGCCGATAAGCAGCGGCTCGATGAGTCCCGCCTCGGCGGCCTGGTGCGCGGCCTCCAGCACATGGCGCTCGCCGGCGTCCACTACCGCAGTGGCGGCCGGTGGAAGCGCCTTGGCTTCGGTGACGAGATCGTCCAGGTGATTGATCTTATCCGGCATGAAAGGTCTCCAGCAGCGCGTGGACGTGGCAGGCGATCATGGTGTCCTGGTCGGTGTGCCTCACAACCGCAGTTCCCAGCGCCACGCAGAGCATGCGTCGTGCTCAGTCCTCGGGCGCAAACTCGTCCTTCCCGCGGCGAGGCAGCGGCTCATGCGCCTGCAGCGCGCGCTGCGCGCTGCAGGCGTGATTCCAGTTCGAGCACGTGTCGCGTGGTGGTGATCACCGTGTCGGGGTTGAGACTCATGGAGTCGATGCCGAGTTCGACCAGGTATTCGGCCATCTCGGGATAGTCCGAAGGGGCCTGGCCGCACAGACCGGAATGGATGCCGTTGCGCCGGCAGCCCTCCACCGCCAGTCGGATCATCTCCTTCACCCCCTCGTCGCGCTCGTCGTAGTCGAAGGCGACGATCTCGCTGTCGCGGTCCACACCCAGAGTGAGCTGGGTGAGGTCGTTGGAGCCGATGGAGAAGCCGTCGAAGCGCTGGGCGAACTGGTCGATGAGAATGACGTTGTTGGGAATCTCGCACATGGCGTAGACCTTAAGGCCGTTGTCGCCGCGCTTGAGGCCGAACTCGGTCATCTTCGCAAGCACCTCGTCGGCTTCCTTGATCCGGCGCACGAATGGCAGCATGAGGACAACATTGGTCAGGCCCATGTCCTCGCGCACCCGTTTCATCGCCAGGCACTCCAGGCGGAAGCCCTCGGCGTAGGCCGGGTGCGCGTAGCGCGAGGCGCCACGGAAACCGATCATCGGATTGGCCTCGTCCGGCTCGAAGTCGGTACCGCCGACCAGGCTGGCGTACTCGTTGGACTTGAAGTCGGACATGCGCACCACCACCGGCTTGGGCCAGAAGGCGGCGGCGATGGTGCCGATGCCCTCGGACAGGCGTTGGATGAAGAAGGTTTCGCCATCGGGATAGCCGCGGGTGAGGTGTTCGACGGCCTTGCGCGCATCCGGGTCGCTGACCTTGTCGGGATGCAGCAGGGCCAGCGGGTGGGCCTTGATGTATTCGTTGATGATGAATTCCATGCGTGCCAGGCCGACGCCGTCGTTGGGCAGGAAGGAGGTCTTGAAGGCGAGCTCCGGATTGCCGAGGTTGATCATGACCTCGGTGGCCGGGCGCGGGATGTCGCCGACCTCGGTGCGCTCGACGTGGAACGGCACTTCGTCCCGGTAGATGCGTCCGGTGTCACCTTCGGCGCAGGAGACGGTGACCGTTTCGCCGTTGGGCACGGCGGTGGTGGCCTCGCCGGCACCGACCACGGCGGGGATGCCCAGTTCGCGGGCGATGATGGCGGCGTGGCAGGTACGCCCGCCGCGGTTGGTGACGATGGCCGCGGCGGTCTTCATCACCGGCTCCCAGTCGGGCGTGGTGGTGTCGGCGATCAGCACCTCCCCGGGCTTGAAGTCGGGCAGGTGGGCGACGTCGGGAATGACGTGCGCGCGGCCGGCGGCGATCTTCTCGCCCACCGAGCGGCCGGTGATCAGCACCTCGCCCTTACCGTCGAGCACGTGGGTTTCCAACTCGGTCGCGCGGCGCTGCGAGGCGACCGTTTCGGGGCGCGCCTGGACGATGTAGAGCTTGTGGTCGAGACCGTCCTTGGCCCATTCCATGTCCATCGGATGGCCGTAGTGCTGCTCGATCTTGAGCGCGTAGTCGGCCAGTTCGAGCACGTCTGCATCAGCGATGCAGTAGTGCTCGCGGTCGGTGTTGGGCGTGGGGATGTTGCGCGTGGTATGGCGGGTTTCGCCCTTGACGTAGACCATCTTTATCGCTTTGTCGCCCAGGTTGCGGCGCAGCACGGTCCGGTGACCTGCTGTAAAGGTCGGTTTGTGCACATAGAACTCATCCGGGTCCACGGCGCCCTGCACCACGTTTTCCCCCAGTCCGTAGGAGCCGGTGATGAACACCGCGTCGCGAAAGCCCGATTCGGTATCCAGCGAGAACATCACACCGGAGGCGGCGAGATCCGAGCGCACCATCTTCATCACGCCAATAGACAGCGCCACCTTGAAGTGGTCGAAGCCCTGGTCGAGGCGGTAGTGGATGGCGCGGTCGGTGAACAGGCTGGCGAAATCGCGGCGGCAGGCGTCAAGCAGGCTTTCATCGCCCTGGATGTTGAGGTAGGTGTCCTGCTGGCCCGCGAAGCTGGCAGTGGGCAGATCCTCGGCGGTGGCCGAGCTGCGCACCGCGAGGCTTAAGTCCTCGCCGTATTCCTTTTGCAGCTGGCGGTAGGCGGAGATGATTTCGGCGGCGAGGTCGTCTGGCAGGCCGGCGCCGTAGACGATCTCACGTGCCTGTTTGCCGCGCCGGGCGAGATCGGCCACATCGTCGGGGTCGAGGTCGTCAAGGGCCTGGTGCAGTGCGTCCCAGGCATTGGCCTGGTCGAGCATGTAGGTGTAGGCCTCGGCGGTGACGGCGAAACCGTTGGGGATGCGCACGCCCTCCTTGGTCAGCTTGCGGTACATCTCGCCGAGCGAGGCGTTCTTGCCGCCCACCAAGGGGACGTCCTCAATGCCGAGTTCGTCGAAGAAACGAATGTATTTGTAGTCACTCATGATTTATCTCCGTAGCAGTTTGTCGAGCAGGCTCGCCGCTATCAGCATGAGCCAGGTGTCTTGCGGTGCAGCCGGCGTTCGGGATGCGGGGGTCGAGCCGCGGTATACCGGCCAGAGTTGAACGTCGGTGCTCATGACGCGGTTTCTGCGGTGTCCAGCAGGCGCCGGGCATGGCGGGCGATCATGCGCGCCTCGTCGGTGGGGATGACCAGCACCTCGCAGGCCGCATCGTCGTTCGAGATGCGACGCGCATGTGTAGCATTGCGTGCCGGGGCGAGTTTGATGCCCAGGTACCCCAGATCGCGGCAGATCAGGGTGCGCACCGGCGCGGCGTGTTCGCCGATGCCGCCGGTGAACACCAGCCGGTCCAGCCCGCCGAGTACGGCCGCCAGGCTGCCGATGGACTTGCGTACCTGATAGGCGAACAGCTCCACCGCCCGGGCCGCAGCAGGGTCCGCGGCGCGCTGGCTTAGCAGCCGTTCCATGTCGGCGGTCGAGCCCGACACGCCCAGCAGCCCGGATTCATGTTCGACCAGCCGTTCCAGCTCCTCCGTATCCATGCCGTCCCCGCGCAGCAGATACAACAACACGCCCGGGTCCAGGTCGCCGCTGCGGGTGCCCATCATGATGCCGCCGTCGGGGGTGAGCCCCATGGTGGTGTCGCGGGGTTCGCCGTCGGCCACCGCCGCCAGGCTGGCGCCGTTGCCGAGATGGGCGATCACGGTGCGGCCGTGCGGCGCGCCGCCCAGTTCGGCGAGGATGTATTCGTAGGACAGGCCGTGAAAGCCGTAACGGCGAATGCCCTGCGCCCAGTAACGTTCGGGCAGGGGAAAGCGCTGCGCGAGTTCCGGCATGCGGCGGTGAAAGGCGGTGTCGAAGCAGGCGACCTGTGGGATGCCGGGCAGCCGCGCCTGCACCGCCTCGATGGCGGATAGCGCCGGCGGCAGGTGCAGCGGGGCGAGCGGAATCAGGGATTCCAGTGCCGCGATCAATTGCGGGGTGACCTGCTCGGGCGCTGCGTGCGCCGGCCCGCCGTGCACGATACGGTGGCCGATCGCATCGGGGTGCGGCAGGGCGCGTTCATCGAAGGCATCCAGGACCTGTTCGAGCGCCTCGGCGTGATGCGCGAAGTGGGCAGGGCGGGTCTCTTCGCCGCGCCGGCCGTGGCGCAGCACCAGTTCGCCGCTGCCCTGCGCGATGCCTTCGGCATAGGCTTCCAGCAGCAGCGATTCGTCGCGGAACAGGGCGAGGCGCAGCGACGAAGAACCGCTGTTCAGACACAGAACGTGACGTGTGGCTCCGACGGCCACTTCACAACACCCCGTAGACGTAGATCACCGAGGCGACGAACAGCAACACCAGCCAGACGGTGGCCGGCAGGACGTTGCGGTTGCGCCCCAGTCCCGCCGCGTAACCGGCCTTGAGCAGATTGTTGCTGCCGGAGGCGAGCAGGATCGCGGCGGTGAGTTCTCCTGCGCTTACGTGGAAATGTCCCGCCAGCAGCGAGAGCACGAACGGATCGATGTCCGTGAAGCCCACCGCGAACGACAGCACGTGCAAGCCGGCGGTACCGAAGCGTCCGACGATGACCTGGGTGAGTCCGGCGAAGATCACGAACAACAGCGCGAAGACGAAGGCCGCGCTGATCTCCAGCGGATGCTTGGCCGGCGGTGGCGTTTGGCTGCCGGCGTCTTCGTGCGTGGCGCTTCGGTAAAGCAGGAACGCGGCGATGATCGAGGCGATCATCAGGATCACGAACGGCAGCAGCAGGCGCAGTGCCTCCTGATGATGGCCGAGCACGTAGACCAGCACCAGCAGGCGCAGGTACATCATGGTGGTGGCCAGGATCAGGGCGGGCGAGATGAGACGGGAGGTGGGCAGTTCCCGCGCCCGGCGCCCGAGCACCACGGTGGCGGCGGTGCTGGAGTACAGCCCGCCGAGCAGACCGGTGAGCAGAATGCCGCGCGCCGGAAAGAAGTAGGTCTGGGCCAGATAACTGGCATAGGACAGTCCGGACACCACGATCACGGCCAGCCACACCTGGTAGTAGGTGACGCTGACGAATGGGGCGATCTGCTTGTCGGGCAGCAGCGGCAGGACCACGCCGGCCATGATCAGGAACTTGGCCAGGGTGATGATCTCGCTGCTGCGAAACGCATCGGAAAAGCGCCGGATGCCGGGTTTCTCGCCCAGCATCAGCAGAGCGGTGACCACGAACAGCACCAGGAACCAAGCCGGCAGACGGATGGCGATCGGCCCGATGAGATAGGTCATCAGCGCGAGCAGCAGGCTGAGCAGGGAGGTGTGCTTGAGGCTGACCCGCTGGCGGTAGTACAGGGCCAGGAACGCAGCCAGCACCAGCAGCCCGCCCAGATACAGCAGGCCGTGTTCGTCCAGCACATACAGCACGAATCCGAGGATGCCTATCAGGGTGAAGGTGCGCGTGGTTCCAAAGCCGAGCCCGGCCTGGTTCTGATTCGCGCGCCGATAGCTGTGCAGCTCCAGGCCGATCACGAAACTGAATACCACCGTGAGCAGGAACTGCTCGAGCAGTGGCGGAATGGGGAGGTGTCCGAAC
The DNA here is from genome assembly GCA_037388465.1 of Gammaproteobacteria bacterium. NCBI lineage: Bacteria > Pseudomonadati > Pseudomonadota > Gammaproteobacteria > Gammaproteobacteria bacterium. The sequence continues at coordinate 12,483 of JARRKE010000038.1, read as the reverse complement.
ATCGGCGGTTGCGTCAACGGCTCACGGTGATACGTGCAGCGACGTCAGATTGCTTGGATGATTGGTGCGGTACATCGGCGCGGTTTCGGTTGTCATCCGTGGGTGTTCAGATGTCCTTCCACGAAGTCCAGGAAACGCCGGTGCCTGCGGGTCTGCATGGACATGTGCCGATACAGGATGAGCTTGGCGCCGTCCTCGATGAGTACCCAGATCAGGCAATACACCCAGATCAGCCCGATGTAGTACCAGGGTATGGCGGTCACCAGAATGCCGAGGCCGGCGATCAATGCGGCGATGGCCTGGGTGCCCAGGATCGCACCGAGCAGGATGGGTGCGGGGAACGGGCGGGTCAGCATCGGACGTTTGGTGCGTGCCACGAACAGGGTGAGATGCCCTGCAATCGACAGCTTGAGGAAGATGATGGTCTGCACCGCTTGCATGCCGATGCCCAGCCAGGAATGCACGATCACCAGCAGCAGGAAGGTCTCGGCGACCCCGATGAGCCCGAGTACCGTGGAGATGGTCAACACGCGGTGCATTCGCCAGCGCACGGGTTTGGGGTCCAGCCAGGTGTTGTCCTTGGCGATGGTCATGATCGGGATGTCGTTGAGCAGCGCCAGCAGGATGATCATGATCGCGGTGATGGGATAGAAGTTGTAGACCAGCATCGCCAGCACCATGAAGAACATGATACGGATGGTCTCGATCACCCGGTAAATGGCGTAGGAGTTCATGCGCTCGAAGATGCGCCGGGCCTCCTCCACCGCGTTGACGATGGTGGACAGGCCCGGTGCGGTGAGCACCAGATCGGCTGCGGCACGCGCAGCGTCGGTGGCGCCCGACACAGCGATACCCACGTCGGCCTGTTTCAGCGCCGGGGCGTCGTTGACGCCGTCGCCGGTCATGGCGACCAGGTGACCGCGCTCCTGCAACGCCTTGACGATGCCGTACTTGTGTTCGGGAAATACCTGGGCGAACCCGTCCGCCTTTTCGATCTGCTCGCCGGCCTTGCTGCTCAGGCGGTCGTCGCCGGCTTCGGGGAACAGTGCCGTGGCGGGTTGAATGTCCCGGCCCAGACCGAGCTGGCCGGCGATCTCCCGCCCGATGGCGACGTTGTCGCCGGTTACCATCTTCACCTCGATGCCGTGATCCTTGGCATGGTCGATCGTCTCTCGCGAGTCTTCGCGCGGCGGATCGAACAGCGGCAGGATGCCGAGGAACTGCCATTGCCCGTCGTCGCCGGTACGCGCCACCCCAAGGGTACGAAAGCCCTTGGCGGCGAAGTCGTCGATCACCTGGTTGGCGCGTTCGGCGTCGCTGCCCGCCACCTTGGCCAGTTCCATGATGACCTGCGGTGCGCCCTTGGTGACCTTGAAGCTGTCACCGTTCTGGTCGCGGACCTCCGCCTCGGTGCGTTTGCTGACCGGATCGAAGGGCACGAAGCGGGTCTGGTCGTAACCGCCGAGCGCCGACTTGTCCTGCAGACCGCCCAGAATGGCGAGATCGATGGCGTCGGCATCCTCCTCCTTGGAGGCGAGGGCGGCGGTGAGGATCAGCGCGGCTTCCGATTCTGCCGCGAACACCGCCGGTTCGCCGAGGGTGAGTTTGTTCTGGGTCAGGGTGCCGGTCTTGTCCGAGCAGAGCACGTCGATGCCGGCCATTTCCTCGATCGATTCCAGGCGCGAAACGATGGCCTTCATGCGCGAGAGCGCCAGCGCGCCGACCGCCATGGTGACGGAGAGCACGGCCGGCATGGCGACCGGAATCGAAGCCACGGTGAGAATCAGTGCGAACTGCGCCAGTTCGAGCAAGGGCGCACCGCGGAACAGCTGTACCAGTACCAGCAGGATGACCAGGCCGAGGCTGATGTAGATCAGGTAATCGCCGATGGTCAGTACGGCCTTCTGGAAATGGGATTTGGCGCCGGCGCTTTCGACGAGTTTTGCGGTGCGTCCGAAGAAGGTGTTGCTGCCGGTGCCGGTGACCAGGGCGACCATTTCACCCTGCTTGGCCACAGAACCCGAGTAGGCGATCTCGCCCGCCTTCTTGTTCACGGGCAGCGATTCGCCGGTGAGCGCCGACTGGTCCACGCTCAGGTAATCCCCGTCCAGCAGCTTCACGTCGGCGGGGATGATGTCGCCGAGACGCAGGCGGATCACGTCGCCCGGCACCAGAGACTTGGCGTCGATTTCCGCCCACTGCCCGTCACGGATGACGCGTGCCTTCAGCGCCAGTTGTTTCTTCAGGGCCTCGAGCGCGTTTGCGGCCTTGAATTCCTGCCAGAAACCGACCCCCGCATTGAAGATCAGCAGCACGGCGATGATGACGAAGTCATCCCAATGACGGACCACCGCAGAGAGGATGGCGGCAACCTCGATCATCCACGGGATGGGACCCCAGAAGTAACCGAAGAACTTGCGCAGCGGGCTGACCTTCTTTTCTTCCAGGGCATTGGGGCCGAACTGCTGCAGCCGTGCCTGCGCCTCGTTCTGCGAGAGTCCCTGGCGGGTGGTCTCGAGCTGGCCGAGCAGGGCATCCGCGTCCTGCTGTTCCACGGTTTTGGGGTCAATAACATCGATCATGGTGAACTGGCCTCAGGGTGCGATCATTCCGTTGTGCAGGCAGGCTTCCTCATAGGGGAAGATCAGGTTCGGGTCCGGCAGGATGAGCGATTCGTCCTTGTCGTCGTAGGGCAGCCTGGAGAGCATGTCACGAATCACGTTGAGCCGGGCCAGGTGCTTGTCGTTGGCGCGTACGACGATCCAGGGTGAGTTCGGATTATGCGTCCTGGCGAACATTTCGTTGCGTGCCAGACTGTAATCCTCCCAGTGCTTCTGGGCCTGCGCGTCGATGGGGCTCATCTTCCACTGCTTGAGCGGGTCCTTGCGGCGATCCTTGAGCCGCTTTTTCTGCTCGTCCTTGCTGATGTCCAGATAGTACTTGAGCAGGCGAATGCCGGAACGCTGCAGCATCTGCTCGAAATAGGGCACCGTTTCCATGAATTCCTGGTACTCCGCGTCCGTGCAAAAGCCCATGACGCGTTCTACGCCCGCGCGGTTGTACCAGCTGCGGTTGAACAGCACGAGTTCCTCGGCCGCCGGCAGGTGCGGCACGTAGCGCTGGAAATACCAGGTGGTCTTTTCCCGGTCGGAGGGCTTGCCGAGCGCGACCACGCGGGTCTCGCGCGGTGACAGGTGCTGGGTGATGCGCTTGATGGTGCCATCCTTGCCGCCCGAGTCCCGGCCCTCGAAGATCACCAGGATGCGGTCACCGTGCGCAATGAGATGGCGCTGCAGCTTGACCAGCTCGATCTGCAACGCGCGCAAAGTACGCTTGTAGGTTTTTTTGTCGGGCGGTTTCGGATATTCGAGTTTCTTTGGGGGCGAGTGTTTGCTTGTCGATGTCACGGATGCGGCTCCTTCTGACCGGGCCGGCGTTTCGGGTGGATGGCAATGTGATGTTCGATGGCGATCATGGCCATAAGTTTTATATGGCGTTGAATTAATTGATGCAGATCAAACCTTGTCTGGCATGTAAGGCAAGGTCTGCACCCGGCGGGTGGACAGTGTTAAGTCCGTTGGCGGCATATTTAAGTGGTTGAATATGTGCTGATTCGAAAAAAGAGTGTAGATGAGTATGCGTGAATTGGTTGGCTCAAATCGCTGCATCCGCTCACATGTTAAGCGCCGCCGTCTTCGGGCGGCAGTGATGCGCCGGGTAGTGACAAACCCGGGCGCTCTGGCTCAGGGTTTCATATTTAGATGGCGCTGGGATGTATTTGTTCTGAATGTTCGCAACCCGTGGCGGCTGAGTCTGCGTAAGGTTGCGGATTATTCCGGTTTTGCAGGTTTGCCGTTTTCATCCAGGGAGGCAGCCAGTGCCGAAAGCGGAACGTTTTTTTCTCCGATTAAGTTGATGATCTTGATAAGAGCGCATAACGCATTCGAGGTGCCGGGTATATCGGGAAAGACATAGCGTCCCTTGGTGTCGAAATACAGAAAGGCGTCCTGCTCGAGCAACATGCCACTGTCGATCCGGCGTTTTTCTTTCATTACCAGCGGATGGATGCCGGCGTGTTTCAGGACGGTGTCGAATCGGGGATTAACCGCCGTGTCATGAAGAACACGCCCGCCTGCCGTTGGGGCAGACCAAAGTGCCAGGATCACACCTAGTTCATCGGAGGAGAGCGGCTGACCACGTTCGTCCACAACGGCAATGATGGCCGCATCGGGGCTCAGCGCCGCCCCGAGCTGGCAGCCGTATTGCCGTACTTGCTTACCGAGCAGCTCTCGCGCTTGATCCGAAAAAGGATCCGCCCCTCGCAGGGGGAGCTGCGGATCGGGTTCGAATCCTATGGGCCAATGCTGTATGCCGTGATAATGGCTAAGAACGCTGCGCACCTCGCGTCCGGCAAGGCCGTTGCCCGCATCGATGGCCAGCTTCAAATGGGATACCGGCTGCAATCGCTGGCGCAAATTAGCAGTGTAGTCGGCCAGGGTGTCGACATGCCTGACGATGGGATTGCAGGGGCCGGAAAAAATGTAATCCAGATCCAGGGTGGCCGCGGCCCGGATCACATCGCCGGCCGGCTTGGGATGGGCGTACGGGCCGTAGAATCGCAGCCCGTTCCAGTGCGGCGGCTCGCGGCCGCCTGTGATCATGATCCCGCCATGCAAGCCGCTATGGTCGGTATACCACTCCAGACGCGGTGTGGTGCAGGCCCCGAGATGGGTGACGTGATGGCCGCCGGAGCGCAGGCCAAGGCTGACCGATTCGGCCATTGAAGGGGAACTGGTGCGCACATCGTAGCCGACGGCGTACTGTCCGTCGCCTTCCGGGGAGGCGAGATCACCGAAGGCGCGGGCCAGGAGCATTACCTGGCGGCAGCAAAGTGTCTCGCCCGCAATACCTCGGATGTCCGGGCCATGGAGCAGGTTGTCCATGGTGTGAAGTTGACGTCCTTTTCTCATCCCGGTGTGGCCACGGAGATCAATCGTAACAGGCGGATGCCGCGCAGTGCTTGTGACGCGCATGTCGGGCGGATCGCCGCCCGGCATGCGCCGAATCAAATCCTCACTCAGCCTTTGAAGGCGCCGAACAGCCGGCTGCCGATGGCCGAGCCGCTCAGTGCCAGCGAGGCACCAATGGCCAGGAAGGCGACCAGAGTGAGCACCATGGGCGCGACGCCGATCAGGCCGAGGATGCCGAGTACTACGACGCCCAGGCCGACGAACACCTGCGTCATGGCAGAAGTGTTGACCGCTTCACGGGCGATGTGCAGTGCGGTTCCTTCCACGTCCTGACTCGCCATACGCAGGGTGTTCATGCGTACCGTGGTGCCGCTGCTCAGGATCAGGGCGGTGCCGACCACAATGGCGGCAGCAGGCATCAGCACCATGGGGTCGAGTGCGAGCACGGAGAGTATTCCGAGCACCACGGCGGTGAGCCCGCCGATCAGTTCCACACTCATTCCCATGTCGACGTTGATGTGCTCCAGCTTGTCCGGTGCGATGCGGGTGAGCAGTTTCTTGTGCTCCGCCGCGATGGAGCCGCCCTCGAACAGCAGGCCGGCACCTACGGCGATACCGGAGATGGCCAGCATCTCGCCGGGAAAGAGATGTGCGAGGCCGATGATGGCAAGGACCACGGCGCCGATGCCGCTGATGGCCTCGATGCTCGACCCGCCGATGAGGTCCTCTTTCATATGCATGTCTGTTTGGTTCATTTCAGTATCCTCCTGTATGTCAGTGTGTATACATCCATGACGGTGACGGTGTTTTCACAGCCGCTTTCCGCACTGATATAGAACGTGGCCGGTGACGGTGGTTTCGACGATTTCCATCGCATCTGACTGAGATCAATAAAAATGATGCCGCTCTGGCCGGTGTATTAGTGATGCTTATGGGTGGTGCAGGTATCCGGAATACGGACTAAGCATGCGGCGAGGCTGCATGTGTTGCAGTAACCTGGGTTACAGCAGCAAGGGTGATTCTGCTAGCGGGGTTTCAGCAGGGATTGCACGCGGCGCTCGGCCTTTTCCATAAGGCGTTCAAAGTCGGTGACGTGCAATTGGCCGGCCTCGGTGTGAATGATGCCTTCCTGTTTGAAGCGATTGATCAGGCGGTTGACCACGACCCGTACGCTGCCGATGAGATGGGCGAGCTCCTCGTGCGCCAGGCCATGGAGCAGATGGCGCTCGTCATCGGATCCTTCGTCAATATGCCGCAACAGTAAGTGAGCCAGTCGTGCGGACGTTTCGTGCAATGCAAGATCCTCGGCCAGCTCGCTGAGTTCCCGCAGGCGGCGTGCGGCACAATGCAGCAGGGCGTGGCGCAGGGAGGGGTAGCGCTCCATCCAGGCATGCCACTGGCTGAGGGGTGCGCAGGCCGTTTCCAGTGCATCGAGGCTGGTGGCGTTAACACGATGGATATGGCCATCCAGCAGGGTGATGATGTCGTGTCCAGCGCCGGGCCCGAGTATGCAGAACGTGAGTTCACGGCCGGTAACGGGGTGATTGGTGCCGATTTTTACTCTGCCCTTCAGGATCAGGTAGAAGTTTTCTGCGGTGCTTGCAGGCGGCATGACAGCCTGCCGCCTCGGCCAGGTCTGCACATGCAGTCGCGGTGCGATTTTTTCCAGGTCGGCGCTGGCCATACCCGCGAAGAGATCGAAGGCCGTCAGGCGACTTGGCAGGTTTGGGCCTTCGTGTTGCTCGGAAGGCATGCGGGCCCCTCTCCCTTTGCAGATGATCTGTCGTCAGTATCTCTGCATCAGATCACATGATCAACGGATCGGCAGCGAGGGCGAAGTGGTGAAGATCTGCAAAGACGCGGGTGTGACGTTGATTGTGGCCGAGGTGCATGGCGGTCGGGTCTGGTCGAGTTCGATGTCGTGAGGTGACATCGATGCAGTGTCGACATAGCGGTACCAGTGCGTGACGTCCGAAGGCAGACTGAACAGGACCTCGGCGTCCGTTGCATTGAACAGCGCGCATATTTCGATGTGATCTCGCACGTGTATATGGGCGCCGAGTGCGGAAGCGCCTTCGGTCCAGTTCAACGTGCCGTCCTGCGGGGCAAGCCAGGTGAGTTCCTCAGGGTTATAGAAATCTTCGTCGGAGAGCGTTGGCAGCCGGCTTCTCAGGGCGATCATCAGGCGCGTGAAGCGCACCAGTTCGGTGTGGCGTTCCGTCAGCGACCAGTCGTACCAGCTGATGTCGTTGTCCTGGCAGTAGGCGTTGTTGTTGCCGCGCTGGCTGCGGCGGAACTCGTCGCCGCCGAGCAGCATGGGCACGCCGCGCGACAGCATGAGGGTGGCGATGAAGTTGCGTATCTGCCGCTCGCGCAGGGATTCGACGGCGGGGTCCTGCGTCGGCCCCTCGACGCCCCAGTTGGCGCTGTAGTTCTGCGCCGTGCCGTCGGTGTCCGCTTCACCGTTTGCCTCGTTGTGCTTTTCGGCGTAGCTGACGAGATCGTTCAGCGTGAACCCGTCGTGAGCGGTGACGAAGTTGATGCTGTTGATGGTGGTCTTGCCGTTTTGCTGATAAATATCGGAGCTGCCGGCCAGGCGTGAGGCGAATACGCCGAGCAGCCCGGCATCGCCGCGCCAGAAGCGGCGCACCTCGTCGCGATAGCGGCCGTTCCATTCCGACCAACGGTGTCCAGGAAAACTTCCCACCTGATAGGCCCCGCCGGCATCCCAGGCCTCGGCGATGAGCTTGACGCCGCGCAGGATCGGGTCCTGCGCGATGTGCTCCAGCAGCGGCGGATTGGGCAGGATGTTGCCGCCGGAGTCGCGGCCGAGCACGGAGGCCAGGTCGAAGCGGAATCCGTCCACGTGCATCTCGGTGACCCAGTAGCGCAGACAGTCCAGAATGAACTCGCGCACCACCGGATGATTGCAGTTGAGGGTGTTGCCGCAGCCGCTGAAGTTCAGGTAACGGCTGCGGTCGTCCGGATCGAGCAGGTAGTAGATGCCGTTGTCCAGCCCGCGCAGGCCGAGGGTCGGTCCGGTCTCGTCGCCTTCGGCGCTGTGATTGAACACCACGTCCAGGATGACCTCGATGCCGGCCGCATGCAGGGCACGCACCATGGTCTTGAATTCGTTCAGTTCGGCGCCCGGCGTCGGATCGCTGGCATAACCGGTATGCGGTGCAAAGAAGCCGACCGGGCTGTAACCCCAGTAATTGCGCAGCCGCTCGCCCGTTTGCGGATCGCGTTGCAGCAGCTCGTTCGGATTGAAGCTTTGCACCGGCATGAGCTCGATGGCGGTGATGCCCAGCGCCTGCAGATAGGGAATCTTTTCGATCACCCCGCGGTAGGTGCCGGGATGCGCCGCCCGCGCCGAGTCATGGCGGGTCAGGCCGCGCACGTGGGTTTCGTAGATGACGGTCCGCGACCAGGGGTGGCGGGGCGGGCGGTCGTCATGCCAGTCGAAGGCGGTGTCGACCACGACCCCGCGTGCGCCAGGCGCCGGCATTCCTTCCTGGGCCGCGGCCTCGTCGCAGGCGGGGCGGGCGGCCGCGAAATCCCAGCCGGGCACGCCGCTCAGGCTCTGGGCGCAGGGATCGACCAGCACGCGGCGCGGGTCGAAGCGCATGCCGGCCGCCGGCGCACAGGGGCCATCCACGCGGTAGGCGTAACCGGTGCCCGGCCTCACGCCGGCCACGTGGACGTGCCAGATATCGCCGGTGCGGTGCAGGTTGGGGTCGAGGTCGATGCGGGTCGTGGCCAGCGGCGCCTCCACCGGATCGAACAGCAGCAGGGTGACGGCCGTCGCATGGCGGCTGAACAGGGCGAAGTTGCAGCCTTTGTCGTCCAATCGGGTGCCGAGCGGCAGCGGCTGTCCCTGGGTGACTTGGTCGTGCATGGCGTTCCGGCGGCCGGGTGGTAACGGCATTATGTACGACCGGCCGCATGCCGTCCCGGTTCTGTGCGGATCTCTCTTGAATTCATAAACGAGAATCGTTTACATTTTAATTACCGAAGCCTATGCTGGCGGGTCTTCCCCAGGGTAGTGGTATTTCAGTATATTCGTGAGGTTTTATGAACGCCCCGTTATCCGTCCCGAATCCCATGTCCAACACCTCTTCCGGTCAGGTCCCCGCCTTCCCTCTCGGCCTCGCAGCCGCGGGGGAGCAGCTCGAAATCGTCGGCCTGCGCGGCGGAGCGGGGTTGGAAAAGCGTCTGGCCGCCATGGGGCTGCGTCCCGGCAGCCGTTTCGAGGTGCGGGTCTGAACCATGCCGACGCTTGCCGACCTGACCGTAGGCGCCCGTGGACGCGTGCTGGGTTTCGAAAAGGGTGCCAGTACCTATCGCAAGAAGCTGATGGCGATGGGGCTCACCCCGGGCACGGAGTTCACCGTCACCCGCCTCGCCCCCCTGGGCGATCCGGTCGAGATCCGCGTGCGCGGGTTTGCGTTGACCCTGCGCAAGGACGAGGCCAATTCCCTGCGTATCGAGGCGATGACCTGATGGGCGCTGTGTTCTGCAGGCCCGACCACAGGAATGTCCGCTTAAGCGACATATCGGCAGTACACGTATGAGCAGGTTCACCATAGGTCTGATCGGCAATCCGAACTGCGGCAAGACCACGCTGTTCAACGCCCTGACCGGTTCCCGCCAGAAGGTGGGCAACTGGCCGGGCGTCACCGTCGAGCGCAAGGTCGGGCAGTTCGAACACGACGGTCATACCGTGGAGGTGGTCGACCTGCCCGGGACCTACTCGCTGGATGCCGCGTCGTCGGCGTCGCTGGACGAGGCCATCGCCCGCGATTACGCCCTGTCCGGCGAGGCATCGCTGATCGTCAACATCGTCGATGCCTCGAATCTGGAGCGCAACCTCTACCTCACCGTGCAGCTGATCGAGATGCGCGTGCCGGTCGTGCTCGCCTTAAACATGCTCGACATGGCCGCCGAGGCCGGCATCACGGTGGATCCGGAGCAGCTCGCCGAGGCGATCGGTTGTCCGGTGGTGCCGCTGGTCGCGGCCAAGGGGCGCGGCGTCGCCGAACTCAAGGACGCAGTTCTCGAGGCGGTGACGTCCGGCCATACACATACCACCGAGATCGGCTATGCCCCGCTGATCGAGGAAGCCCTGACCGAGCTGACGCCGCTGGTCGAACGCGTGGCGACGAGTCACGGCGTCGAGGCCCGCTGGCTGGCGCTCAAGCTGCTGGAGAACGACGTCCAGGCTGAAGAGTGGATCGAGGCGGAGGTGCTAGAGGCCGTGCAGGCCCGGCAGGCCCAGATCGAGGAACGCACCGAGGAGGAGGCTGACGTCTGGGTCGCGGACGCCCGCTACGGTTTCATTCACGAGGTGGTGCAGGAAGCGGTCAAGCGCCAGGGCGAGGTGCGGCGCACGCTGACCGACCGCATCGACCGGGTGGTGCTGAACCGTTTTCTCGGCATTCCGCTGTTTATGCTGGTCATGTATCTGCTGTTCGTGGTCAGCTTCAACGGCGGCAACATCTTCCTGGATTTCTTCGACCAGACCGCCAAGCTGCTGTTCGTCGATACCCCCGGCCATTATCTGCAGGCCTGGGGCAGCCCCGACTGGCTGACCAGTCTGGTTACCTCCGTGGGCGGGGCGATCGAGATCGTCTCCACCTTCATTGCTCCCATCGGCATGACCTTTTTGTTCCTGTCCATTCTGGAGGACTCGGGCTACATGGCGCGCGCGGCCTTCGTCATGGACCGCTTCATGCGCAAGATCGGTCTGCCGGGCAAGGCCTTCGTGCCCATGATCGTCGGTTTCGGCTGCAACGTGCCGGCGGTGATGGCGACCCGCACCCTGGAGGACCGCCGCGAGCGTTTGATCGCCGCGTTGATGCAGCCCTTCATGTCCTGCTCCGCGCGGCTGGTGGTATACATGGCCTTCGTCGCGGTGTTCTTCCGCGAGTACGGCGGTCAGATCGTGTTCGGGCTGTACGTGCTGGGCATCGTGGTGGCGATCTTCACCGCCTTCATCCTCAAGCGCACCGCCCTCAAGGGCGAAGCGACTCCCTTCGTGATGGAGCTGCCGCGTTATCACATCCCCACCCTGCGCGGGGTGCTGCGCACCACCTGGGACCGCTTGTCGGTATTCATCCTGCGGGTCGGCAAGGTCATCATTCTGGCCGCCGTGGTGGTCAACCTGCTGGGCAGCATCGGTCTTGGCAAGGACGGCGTGAAGTCGGCCGCGATCGGCGACTCCGTATTGGCCGATATCGGACGGGTGGTGACGCCGGTGTTCGAGCCCATGGGGATCAGCAAGGAAAACTGGCCGGCGACGGTGGGCCTGCTGTCCGGCGTGGTGGTGAAGGAGATCGTGGTCGGCACCCTGAACGGCGTATACGACCAGTTGGGCGCGGAACAGGCGCCGGCCGCGCCGCCGTACGATTTCGGGCGCGACCTCAAGGGCGCCCTGCGCACCATTCCCGAAAATACCAGGGCCTTTTTCGGCGGCTTCCTCGACCCGCTCGGGTTCTCCGACATCAAGGGGGCGGAGAGCAACCTGGAAGAGGCCGCCCAGCATACCGGTGCCAGTACCAACACGCTGCGTGAGATGGGCCGCCTGTTCACCGTGCCGGGTGCCGTGGCCTACCTCATCTTCGTGCTGCTCTATATTCCCTGTGTGAACACCATGGCCGCCATTCGCCGCGAGACCGGCTCGCGCGCCTGGACCACCTTCGCCACCCTGTGGGGGATCGGCATGGGCTATGGTCTGGCGGTGGGTTATTACCAGCTCGCCACCCTGAACAGCCATCCGCTGCAGTCCCTGGTGTGGGTGACCGTAATTGTGGCGGTACTCGGTCTGGCGATCCTCGGCCTGCGCCGTTACGGCGCGCGGCTGGACCGGATCCCCGCGGTGGCGACCTGAGGGCGATGCCATGCTGGCCGAGATCAAACGCTACCTGAAGCAACGCCAGACCGTCAGTCTCTATGACCTGGCGCTGCGCTTCGATGCCGAGCCCGAGGCCATGCGGGGCATGCTCGAGGTGTGGCTGCGCAAGGGGCGCGTCCGGCGCCTGCCGGTGACTGGCGGCAGCGCATGCGCCAGCGGATGCGGCGGTGGCTGTTCGACCTGCGCCGTGGCCGGTCCCGAGTCCGAATGGTATACCTGGGTCGGCGATGCGAAGCCGGCCGGGCGCGTGGTGTGGCTGCGCGCCGAATCGCCCTCTCGTTGAGCTGACGTTTCCCGCATGTGCGCCGGCCATGCTCTGGCCGGTAAAATGCCCGGATGTCCCGCGTTTTTCGTTTCGCCCTGATCGGTTCCGTCCTGCTGCATGTCGGTGTGCTGGGCGGTGGCTGGCTGTACGGGCGTCACGCCGAGCAGGGTGCGGTGACGCCGCTCGAAACCCTGCAGGTGGCCTTGAGCGCCCAGCCCGGAACGCAAGCCGATGCGCACGGCAGTGCACCGCAACCGGCGGCCGCCAAACCCCCGCCGCCTGCACCCAAGCCCAAGCGGCACACCGTGACGGCACAAGCCCACGCACCGGCTCCG
>JARRKE010000037.1 GCA_037388465.1 Gammaproteobacteria bacterium | reverse complement strand
AGCCTGCTCGCCTTCAACCGGCGCGTGCTGGAGCTGGCCCGCGACGAAAGCGTCCCGCTGCTGGAGCGCCTGCGCTTCCTGTGCATCTCCGCCAGCAACCTGGACGAATTCTTCGAAGTACGGGTTGCCGGCCTCAAGCAGCAGGTCGATCTCGGTGTGAACAGCTCGGGTCCCGACGGGCTCAGCCCGGGCGAACAGCTGCATCGTCTCAGCATCGAAGCGCATGAACTGGTCGACCAGCAATATTGCGTGCTGAACAACGAGCTGATTCCGGCGCTGGCCACCGAGGGTGTGCACTTCGTGCGCCGTACCCACTGGACGCCCGAACAGGCGACCTGGGTGAAAGGCTATTTCTCGCGCGAACTGCTGCCCATGCTCAGCCCGCTGGGACTGGACCCGGCGCATCCCTTTCCGCGCATCCTGAACAAGAGCCTGAACTTCATCGTCACCCTGGACGGCAAGGATGCCTTCGGCCGCGAGAGCCGGATGGCCATCGTCCAGGCCCCGCGCGCGCTGCCGCGCCTCATTCGCCTGCCGCAGGAGGTCGCCAAGGGAGAATATTCCTTCGTCTTCCTGACCTCCATCCTGCATGCCCACGTGAGCGACCTGTTCCCCGGCATGCGCGCCAGCGGCTGTTATCAATTCCGCCTGACGCGCAACAGCGACCTGTTCGTCGACGAAGAAGAGACCGAGGACCTGCTGCGCGCACTGGAAGGCGAACTGCCGCAGCGCAACTACGGCAACGGGGTGCGTCTCGAGGTGGCCGACAACTGCACCAGCGAGGCGGCCGACTACCTGTTGCGCCGTTTCAACCTGGGCGAGGAGGACCTCTACCAGGTCAACGGCCCGGTCAATCTCAAACGCCTCATGGCGGTGCCCGACCTGGTCGAGCGGGCCGATCTCAAGTACCCGTCCTTTACGCCGGGACTGCCGGAAGGCTTCACGACCAGCGCAAACATCTTTCGCCTGATCCGCGAAGGCGACTGGCTGCTGCATCATCCCTACCAGAGCTTCACGCCGGTGATCGAGTTTCTGCGCCAGGCGGCGCGCGACCCCGAGGTGCTGGCCATCAAGCAGACCCTGTACCGCACCGGCACCGAGTCGCAGCTCGTCGAACTGCTGATTGACGCGGCCAAGGCGGGCAAGGAGGTGCTGGTGGTGATCGAGCTGCGCGCGCGCTTCGACGAGGAAGCCAACATCCAGCTCGCCAACCGGCTGCAGGATGCCGGCGCGCACGTGACCTACGGCGTGGTCGGCCACAAGACCCATGCCAAGATGACGCTGGTGGTACGCCGCGAGCGCCATCGCCTCAAACGCTACGTACATCTCGGCACCGGCAACTACCACGCCGGCACCGCTCGCGCCTACACCGACTTCGGCATGTTCACCTGCGACCGCACCATCTGCGAGGATGTGCACCGCGTCTTCCAGCAACTGACCGGCCTGGGCAAGGTCACCAAACTGCGCCGCCTGCTGCAATCCCCCTTCACGCTGCACAAGGCCATGCTGGACAAGATCGACCGCGAGACCGCGCACGCCAGGGCGGGCAAACCGGCGCGCATCATGGCGCGCATGAATTCGCTGCTCGAACCGCAGATCATCCGGGCGTTGTACCGCGCCTCGCAGGCGGGCGTGAAGATCGACCTGATCGTGCGCGGCATCTGCTGCCTGCGTCCCGGCATCGCCAGCGTCTCCGACAACATCCAGGTGCGTTCCGTGATGGGCCGCTTCCTGGAACATTCGCGCGTGTTCTATTTCGAGAATGCGGGCGAGCCCGAGGTCTACCTGTCCAGCGCCGACTGGATGCAGCGCAATTTCTTCCGCCGGGTGGAGGTCGCCTTCCCCGTACCGGATCCCGAACTGCGCGCCCGGGTCATCGAGGAAGGACTGGAATACTATCTCTCGGACAATACCCAGGCCTGGGTGCTGCAGCGCGACGGCAGTTACCGGCGCGCCAAGCCCGGCAATGCCAAGCCGCGCTCCGCCCAGCAGATGCTGCTGGAGCGCTATCAGGGCAGCTGAGTCAGGAGAACTTGAGCTTCAGTCCCGCCGGCTTGATCCACGCCTGTTCCTGCTCCAGGTCGGCCTGCGGCAGGGCATGGGCCTCCAGCCAGCCCGGTTCGAAACGCAGCTTGATGCCGCTGCCGCTGGCCTGCACCGACTCGATCGGCGGGCTTTCCTCCCCACGCGTACGCTGCAGCAGAATCGCCAGGCGCAACAGCATGGCGAGATGCAGGGCGCGATTGCGCTGGTCCACGGAAAGCGGTTCAAACAGCTTGTAGGGAAACTTGCGCCGCTGGGCACGCACCAGCAGGGCCAGCAGGCGCTGCTCGGGACGGGAAAAACCGGCCAGATCCATGTTCTCGAGCAGGTAGGCGCTGTGCTTGTGGTACTGGTTGTGGGCCACCGCCAGACCAATCTCATGCAGCCGCGCGGCCCAGTCGAGCAGGTCCGCATCCTCGTCCTGCAAGCCCCAATCCTCGGCGCACTCGCCGAACAGCTGGCGCGCCGTCGCCTCGACGCGCTTGGCATGTTCCACGTCGATGCCAAACCGCTGGCTGACGGCATCGATGGTGCCGGTGCGCACGTCTTCGTGTCGGATACGCCCGAGCAGATCGTAGATCAGCCCTTCACGCAGCGCCCCGTCGGAGATGTCCATGTGTTCGATGCCCAGCGCCTCGAACACGGCGAGCAGCACCGCCACGCCGCCCGGGAAGACCGGGGCGCGGTCCCGGCTCAGGCCGTCGAGATCGAGGGCATTCATGCCGCCGGCGTCGATCAGAGTTTTGCGCAGGCGCTGCAGGGCCTCCAGGCTGATGCCATGCTGACACCAGCCCTGCGCCTGCACCACCGAGGCCACGGCCAGCACCGTGCCTGAGGCGCCGATCGCCTTGTTCCAGCCGGTCTGGCGATAGCGTTTTTCGATGGGACGGATTTCCAGCCGCGCCCGGGTATCGGCTTCCCGCCAGCGTGCGGCCGTGATCTCCCCGTCCGGGAATGCGGCCTGGGTCATGCTCACGCAGCCCATGTACAGGCTTTGCATTTCCAGCGGCTCGAAGCGTTCGCCGACGATGAGCTCGGTACTGCCGCCGCCGATGTCGACCACCAGCCGGCGCCCACCGTCGTCGGCCAGGCTGTGCGCCACGCCGAGATAGATCAGGCGCGCCTCCTCCACCCCGGAGATGATCTCGATGGGATGGCCGAGCGCGGCTTCGGCCTCGGGCAGGAACTCGTCCGCGTTGCGCGCCTTGCGCAGGGTGTTGGTGCCCACCGCACGCACCGCGCCGCGCGGCAGGCCGCTGACGCGCTCGCCGAAACGCTGCAGACAGGCGATGGCGCGCTGGCGCGCCTTGGGCTTGAGGTGATTGGTGTCGTCCAGTCCGCCGCCGAGTCGCACCATCTCCTTGAGCCGGTCCTGAACGCGTACGTGGCCGTTCTCGATCCGGGCCACGATCATGTGAAAGCTGTTGGAACCGAGGTCGACGGCGGCGACCGTTTCAGGCGGCTTGCGGCGTTTGAACATCGAGCGCTAGATGGGGGTTGGCAGCCAGGGCTGCAAGTCTAGCATCATCGGCACCGGGCGCGGCCGCCTCAGCGCGAAACGACGAGACGCGGCCCGTCGCCGCGCCGCACGATGGCGTCCGAAGGGAAGTCGCAGATGAAGGTGCTGCCCTGTCCCACGCGGCTCTTGATGCGCAGCTTGGCGTCGTGGTGCTGCAGCACATGCTTGACGATGGCGAGCCCGAGACCGGTGCCGCCGTAATCCCGCGAACGGTCCTTGTCGACGCGATAAAAACGCTCCGTGAGACGCGGGATGTGCTGGGGATCGATCCCCGGACCGGTATCCTCGACCTCGAAGTGGGCGCCGGCGTCGTCCGCATACCAGCGCAACGTGATCACCCCGCCCTGCGGCGTGTAGCGCACCGCATTGCTGAGCAGGTTGGAGAAGGCGGAATGCAGTTCGTCGGCCGCGCCCTGCAGCCAGAGGTCGTCATCCTTTTCCACGTGCAGTTCGTGCCCCTTGCTGCCGATCAGGATGGTGGCCTCTTCGACCAGTCCGGCAATCAGCGCCGGCACCGACACGTTGACGAAGTCCTCCTGTGAGCCCGGACGCCCTTCGAGCCGGCTGAGTTTGAGCAGGTCCTCGATAATCGAGCGCATGCGCTGGGTCTGCTGCTGCATCTGGCGCAGGGAGCTGCGCATTTCCTCCGGCGTGAGGTCCTCGCCATCCACCAGCGATTCCAGGTAGCCGCCGATGACGGTCAGCGGGGTACGCAGTTCGTGCGAGACGTTGCCGACGAAGTCGCGCCGGATAACCTCCAGCCGGTGCAGACGGGTCATGTCCCGTGCGGTCAACAGGCGCTGATGGTTGCCGTAGGGCACGATGCGGATGTTGAGCATGATCTCTTCGTCATGCGGCGCCGGGATGCCGACGGACTCGGCGAAATCGCCCTTGCGCAGATACTCCGTGAACTGCGGGTGACGGATCAGATTGCTGATCCAGCGCCCGGTGTCCTGCGAACGCAGACCCAGCAGATGCTTGGCCGCGTCGTTGAACCATTCGATCTCGCCGTTCCCGCCGAGAATGACGGTGGCGTCAGGCATGGCCGAACTGGTCTCGCTGAAGCGCGCCAGCAGTTTGGAAAGCTTCTTTTTGCGTTTGCGGTCGCGCTGATGGCGGCGATAGATGTGGTGCACCACCTCGCCCATCATGCCGTCCAGGTCGGGCGGAGAACTGCGGTCACCCTTGCGGATCCAGCCGATCAGGTGATGGAGGCGGCGGAACTGCCAGATGACGTAAATGATGGTGGCAACGAACAGGGACTCCCAGAACCGCTCGGTGAGCATGCCGAAGATCGCGCCCGCCAGCAGGAACATCGATAAGCGCCAGAACTCCGACAGCCAGGAGGTGTACATGCTGTGTCAGCCCTGTTCCGAAAACCGGTAACCCGCTCCACGTACGGTCTGCACGAATCGGTCGTAACTGAAAGGCGCCAGCGCCTTGCGTAACCGCAGAATGTGCACATCCACGGTCCGCTCTTCCACGTAGGCGTTACGCCCCCATACCCGGTCCAGCAACTGTTCGCGGGAATACACGCGCTCGGGATGGGACATGAAAAAGTTCAGCAGCTTGAACTCCGTCGGCCCCATCTCGATCGGCTGTCCATCCACCGTCACCCGGTGGCTGGCCGGGTCCAGACGCAGCTTGTCGGCGGCCAGGGCCTGTTCGCCGCTTTCCGGCTGCACCCGGCGCAGCACTGCCTTGATGCGCGCGATCAGCTCGCGGGGAGAAAAGGGCTTTGAGACGTAGTCGTCCGCGCCGGATTCCAGTCCGCCCACGCGGTCTTCCTCGTCGCCGCGCGCGGTGAGCATGATGATGGGCACTTCGCTCAGGTATTCGTCGCGGCGCATGCGCCGCGCCAGTTCCAGCCCGCTCATGCCGGGCAGCATCCAATCCAGCAGCACCAGATCGGGAATCTTGTCGGCCATCAGCTCCAGCGCGCGGGAGGCGTCCTCCGCTTCGTGCAGATCGAATCCCGCCCGCCCCAGGGCGAACGCCACCATCTGACGAATCGAGGGTTCGTCCTCAACGATCAGGATTTGTTTGCCGGTCATGGGCTTCACTCTCAATCCTCTGGCGCCATACATTAAAACCGGGAACTATTAAAGTTCTGTGACAGTCATTCACCCGATATTTCAACAATATAGCACCGCCCGCGGGCAAACGGCCGCTTCAGGCAGCTTCCAGCAACAGCAGGGAAAAATAGCGGTTGGGAGGTTCGAGATGGTCGGTTACCCGCAGATCGGCCGCACCGAACAGGTCGGTCAGCCCTTCCGGCGTGAATTTGCGGCTGATCTCGGTCAGGATTTCCTCGCCTGCCTCCAGGGACAGCGTTTCGTCCAGCGCGCCAAGCTCCACCGCCTGGCGCTCGGTCGAGATGAGATACATCTCGATCTGCGAGTCCTGTTCGTTGAAGGCGGCCGTGTGCTCGAACCGGCCGGGATCGAAATCGGCTGCCAGCTCGCGATTCAGCACGTTGAGCAGGTTGAGATTGAAGGCGGCCGTCAGCCCCTGGCTGTCGTTGTAGGCGGCGTTCAGGACCTCGGTGTCCTTAACACGGTCTACACCCACCAGCAGGCTGTCGCCGTCACGCATGCAACGGCGCAGTTCCGTCAGAAAGGCCTGCGCCTGTTGCGGATCGAAATTCCCCAGCGTGCCCCCCAGGAAAACGAACAGACGGCGTCCCTCCGGCTGGGGCAGATGCGCCAGACCGGCCATGTAATCGCCGACCAGGGCGCGGACTTCGAGCCAGTCGTAGTCCGTCACCAAACCTTCACCCGCCGTACGCAGCATGGGTTCGCAGACGTCGAATGGCCAGTAGCGGCAGTACTGCCCGCGCGCGGCACAGGCATCAAGCAGATGCCGGGTCTTGCGTGACGCGCCACTGCCCAGTTCGATGATGTGGTCGGGCGCCGTCTGACGCATGATGGCGTCGGCGGAATCGGCCAGCAGGGCGGCCTCGGTACGGGTGGGATAATACTCCGGCGTATCGCAGATCCGGTCGAACAGCCGGGAACCGAGATCGTCGTAGAAATACTTCGGCTGCAACGAACGCGGCGGCGTCAGCAACCCTTCGCGCACATCGTCTTCGAGGGTGCGCGGCGTACGGGCGGGTGGGATTTCCTGACAGGAAAAACGCGATTCGTCCGTGGTCAGTACAGAGTCGAGTGGTGCGTTCACAATGTCGAAAGGCTAACATGGCCCATCACGGCGGTAAAACAAACCCAATACGAACTCATGTGCCGAATCGCAGCCTATCTCGGGCCCGAGATCTCACTCGGACGCTTTCTGCTTCAGCCGGAACACAGTCTCGTGGTGCAGTCCTGGGCGCCGCGCGAATTGCGCTTTGCCAAACTCAACGCAGACGGCTTCGGGTTCGGCTGGTACAAGCCGGAAGGCGACCCCGCATGCTATTTGAACGCCCTGCCGATCTGGTCGGACGTGAATCTCGACGCGCTCGGCGACACGCTGCATCAGCCCCTGTGGCTCGCCAGCGTACGCAGCGCCACGCCCGGTTTTTCGACCGGACTGGCGAACACCCAGCCTTTTTTGAGCCGGGAGCTGCTCTATACTCATAACGGTTTTATGCGCAATTTCGAAAAACGCATCCGCCCGCGGTTGCTGCAAAGCCTGCACCCCGACATCCTCGCGGGTATCCAGGGCAATACCGACTCCGAATACCTGTTCGCCATGCTGCGCCAGACCTTTTTCGAAAACGAAGACCTGTCCCTGGAATCCGCCATCGCGGAAGTGCTGGGCCAGCTCGACGAGCTGATGGGCGAAGACAGCGCCCTGCTGAATCTGGTGATCACCGACGGGCAGCGCATTTATGCCGCGCGTCACGCCGTCAACGGCGAATGTCCTTCGCTCTACTACACGACCGACGACGAATTCTTCCCGGAGGGTGCGCAACTCGTCGCTTCCGAACCGCTCACCGGCGCCAGTTTCTGGCAAAGCATTCCCGAGCATCACGTCCTGATCCTCGACCCTGCGGAACCGCCCGAATTGCTGGCGCTATGACGGAACTCGTCACCCTGGTACGGCTGCGGGCTGTGGATCGCCGACTGCTCTCGCTGGTCGAGCCGTTGGACGACGCCGATTACCGCACCCAGTATCACCCGGATCTCAGTCCCATCGGCTGGCATCTGGGGCATTGCGCCTTTATCGAAAACTACTGGCTGCTCGAACGGGTGTGCGGCGACGACCGGCTGACGCACGACAAACACGGTTTCTACTTTCCGGAAAACATTCCCAAACCGCAGCGTGGGCCGGGACTGCCGCCCAAGGCGACGCTGATGCAGGAAGTGGAACGCCAGCAGGAGCAAAACATCCTGAGATTTTCCGGCATCGGCTATACCTTGCCGGCGCATGAACTGCTGGCCGAGGACTATCTGGCGAAATTCCTGCTCCAGCACAACAGCCAGCATTACGAAACCATGAACATGGTCCTGGCGCAGCGCGCCATGCGGCGCCACGGCTACGAATTCTTTCCAGACCGGCGACTCGAGCCGGCGCCGCCCCACCACGAAC
This sequence comes from Gammaproteobacteria bacterium, assembly GCA_037388465.1. Lineage (NCBI taxonomy): Bacteria > Pseudomonadati > Pseudomonadota > Gammaproteobacteria > Gammaproteobacteria bacterium. Next base: position 24,314 of record JARRKE010000037.1, on the reverse strand, counting down.
GCTTCGTCGTTCCGACGGGCGCTTACCCCATGGGCGGCACCCGTCCCGATTCGTACGACAACGAACTGCCGCGCGTGGACGTGCATCTGCCGCGCACGGAGATCGCCAGCACCCCGGTCAGCAACGCCCAGTACCTCGGTTTCATGCAGGCCGGCGGCTACGAGGACGCATCCCTGTGGAGCGATGAAGGCTGGGAATGGCACTGCAACCATGAAATCACGCATCCCGAACACTGGCGCCGCGATGCACGCGGCTGGTGGTACGGCATCGACGTGCAGGGGCCGCACGAACTCGCACCCGGGGAGCCGGTCCACGGCCTCAGCCACTACGAAGCCGAGGCCTATGCCCGCTGGGCGGGCGCCCGCCTGCCCCACGAGGCGGAATGGGAGGTCGCCTGCTGGCAGCACGGCCTGGCGAACACCGGCCACGTATGGGAATGGTGCGCCAATCTCTTTTATCCCTATCCCGGTTTCGAGGCCTTCCCCTACGACGGCTATTCCGTGCCGTGGTTCGACGGACAACACTACGTGCTGCGCGGCGCCAGCCGCCATACCCGCCCGGACGTGCGCCGCCCCTCCTTCCGCAACTACTACAACCCCGACAAGCGGCACATCTTCGCGGGGCTGCGCCTCGCCTACGGGCAGATGCCGGATGCCGACGGCCTGAACAACTGACATGCTTCCCTCCGTGCCGGCGCAACGGGCGAGACTTGAGACCGTCCGGTCGGTCCGGCATGCTGACGCCTTGCAGCCAACGACACGCCGGGCGTAAACAATAATGCAAACCATCCACGCACTGCTGAGTCAGACCAGCGATTTTCTCTGGGGCAAACTGCTGTTGATCCTGTTGCTGGGCTGCGGGGTCTACCTGACCATCGGCCTGCGCGCCATGCCCTGGCGACGCATCCGCATCGGCTTTCTGCTGCTGTGGCGCGGCCGCCACGCCAAGGGCGAAGGCGACATCACGCCCTTCCAGGCGCTGATGACCGCCCTCTCGGCCACGGTGGGCACCGGCAACATCGCCGGCGTGGCGACGGCCATCTTCATCGGCGGCCCCGGCGCCGTGTTCTGGATGTGGATCACCGCCCTGTTCGGCATGGCCACCAAGTATTCCGAGGCCCTGCTGGCGGTCAAATACCGCGAAACCGACGAAATCGGCAATCACGTCGGCGGGCCGATGTACTACATCAAGAACGGCATGGGCCACCGCTGGCGCTGGCTCGGTTTTCTGTTCGCGCTGTTCGGGGCCCTGGCCGCCTTCGGCATCGGCAACACCGTGCAGGCCAATTCCGTCGCCGACGCGGTGAACAGCACCTTTCACGTACCGCACATGGTGACCGGCCTGGTCATCGCGGCCATCGCCGCCATGGTCATCCTGGGCGGCATCCGCCGCATCGCGCAGGTCGCCGACAAGCTGGTGCCCTTCATGGCGCTGGTGTACGTCGCCGGCGCGCTGATCATCATTCTCGCCAACCTGCAGGCGGTGCCCGAGGCCATCCGTCTGATCCTCAGCGACGCCTTCACGGGCACGGCCGCGGGCGGCGGCTTCGCGGGCGCCACCGTGATGGTGGCCATTCGTATGGGCGTGGCGCGCGGCATCTTCTCCAACGAGGCGGGACTCGGCTCGGCGCCGATCGCGCACGCCGCCGCCAGCACCGACGACCCGATCCGCCAGGGCACCATCGGCATGCTCGGCACCTTCATCGACACCATCGTCATCTGCACCATGACCGCCCTGGTGATCGTCATCACCGGCGCCTGGACCGGCGGCGAGAACGGCGCCGCACTGTCCGCCACCGCCTTCAACCAGGGCCTGCCGGGCTTCGGCGAGTTCATCGTCAGCATCGGCCTGATCCTGTTCGCCTTCACCACCCTGCTGGGCTGGAGCTACTACGGCGAGCGCTGCGCGGAATACCTGCTGGGGGTGCGCGTGATCCTGCCCTATCGCATTCTGTGGATACTGGCGATCCCCGTCGGTGCGGTGCTCAAACTCAACTTCGTCTGGCTGCTGGCCGACGTGCTCAACGCACTGATGGCGCTGCCCAACCTCATCGCCCTGCTCGCGCTCAGTCCGGTGGTCTTCAGGATGACCCGCGAAGGTCTGCGCCACCCGTGACCATCACGCCGGAACAGCTGCACATCGGCGAGGACGTCCGGCGCGCCCTGGAAGAGGACGTCGGCACCGGCGACCTCACTGCAGAGCTGATCGACGCCGATGCCGTCAGCGACGCCCATGTCGTGTCGCGCGAGCGGGCGGTGATCTGCGGCCAGCCCTGGTTCAATGCGGTCTTCGCCGCCCTGGACGCGCGCATCGAAATCGAATGGCTGGTACCGGAGGGCGAAGCCGTCGAACCCGGCACGGTCCTGTGCCGCCTGCACGGTCCCAGCCGCGGCCTGCTGAGCGGCGAACGGGCGGCGCTGAATTTCCTGCAAACCCTGTCGGGCACGGCCACCACCACCCACGAATACGTCAGCCGGCTGAACGGCACGGCCTGCCGCCTGCTGGACACACGCAAGACCCTGCCCGGCCTGCGCCGCGCGCAGAAATACGCCGTGGCCTGCGGCGGCGGACACAACCACCGCATGGGGCTGTTCGATGCCATCCTGATCAAGGAAAACCACATCGCGGCAGCCGGCTCGATTACGGCCGCGGTCGCCAGGGCGCGCGCGCTGCATCCCGAGGTGATGATCGAGGTGGAAACCGAAAACCTGGCCGAGGTCGACGAGGCGTTGGAAACCAGTGCGGACGTGATCATGCTGGACGACTTCGAACTGCACGACATGCGTGCGGCGGCGAAGCGAACGGCGGGGCGCAAAAAGCTCGAGGCCTCGGGCGGGATGGGTATGGAGCGCCTGCGCGCGGTGGCGGATACCGGGGTGGACTACATCTCGGTCGGCGCGCTGACCAAGAACGTGCGGGCGGTCGACCTTTCCATGCGCTTCGAGGCGGCGGGCTGAACCAGCCGCGCCAGGCCCGAGCTTACCACCACTTCTCGTAACGCAGATGGGATTCCGCGACACCCATGTCGCGCAGTTCCACCGTCATGTCCTCGATGAAGCTGCGCGAACCGCAGTAGTAATACAGCGCCTCGCGCGGCAGCTCGAGTTCCTCCAGCATGCGCTGGTCGATGCGCCGCATGTTGCCCGCCCAGCTGCTGTGCGGCTGCGTAACGGTATACACGCAGCGGATGTTCGGGTGCGTATGGCGCAGATTGTCGAGCTCGTCGCGAAACAGGATCTCGTCCGGCGAGGAAACGCTGTAGACCAGGGTGGTATCCACCTCCCGCGCCGCCTGCGCCACATAACGCAGGATGCTGATCAGCGGCGTCACGCCGATACCGGCGCCGAGCAGCACCAGGGCATCCGACATGCCACGCTCGAAACAGAACCCGCCCTGCCCGTTCGAGATAAACACCTCGCTGCCGGGCTGTGCTTCCTCGTGCATGTAGCGGGTGACGTGGTGATCGCGCGCCGCCTTGATGGCGAGCTGGACCCGGCCTTCGGTCAGCGGCGACGAGGTCAGCGAATAGCCGCCCACCTCGTAGCGACCGTCGATCTCGACGTACAGATCGATCCATTGACCCGCCGTGTAACTGAACGGCACCTGGCTCACGTCCAGCAAAAAGGATTTGATACTGGAGGTTTCCTGGGTAACGGAAATGACGGGCACGCGGAAGGCGTCCGCGGGTAAGGGCTTGGGATGATTCATACTGCGTGATTATACGGGAACGGGACGTCCCAACGGTTACATCGTTTATTTCGATAACTGCAATTTGGCCGCCCGCCAGAGCGCTTCCTGCTCGTCCAACGACAGATCGGCGAAGACCTGCCCCGCCTGAGCCGCCAGCGATTCCATGCATGCGAAACGCGACACGAATTTCTGATTGGTTCGCTGCAGGGCCTGTTCGGGATCGAGGTTCAGATGGCGGGCCAGATTGACGACCGCGAACAACAGATCGCCCAGTTCGGCCAGCATGTGCTCCCGGCTGTCGCCGGCCTCGACCTCGTCACGCAGCTCGGCGATCTCCTCGACGATCTTGTCGAACACCGGGCCGCATTCCGGCCAGTCGAAGCCCACGGTCGCGGCCCGCGCCTGCAGCCGCCACGCCACTTCAAGCGGATCGTCCTCGAGCGGGACCTCTTCCAGCAAACCAGGTTCAGGCATGCGCCTTGGCCTTAGCTTTTCGCTCAGAAGGTGAGCTTGACCCCGACCACCGCCTCGTCGGCCATCTTGTAGTCATCGGCATGCTTGATATGGGTGCGCATGTACCGGTAACCGACAAAGGCCGAGGTCCCCGGCAGGAACTCGACCGAGAAGTGGGGGAACAGGTCCAGGTAATCCTTGCCGTCGCCGAAGGTCGTCACCTCCGGTGCGTAAAAGCCGCGCACCACCACCGCCATCGGAATGTTACCGGGAATATGGTAGGCGACCTGCCCGCCGATGCTGATGGCCTGCACGTCCTTGTTGGGTTTATCCAGCGAGGCCACATAGATCTTCGCGCCCACGCCGAAACTGAACGGGCGGGTGCCTGCCGGCGCGCCGCTGACCATGGCGCCGACGCTGCCGACCAGATCCTTGTCCGTGTTGTAGAAGGCGCCGAAGGAGATGTCGGCGCCGCCATACCCCAGCGAGCTGGAGTCGGTATTGAAATTGAACTGTGCCGTCTTCGAACCCAGCGACAGGTCGACACCGGCGGCCTGCGCGGTGGTTGCGGTGCAGCACAGCAACATCAGTCCAATTCGAACGAGCTTGCGCATAGCGCCCTCCTCCACGGGTGATTCGGTCGTCGCGGCGCTGTCACCGCGATGGTGCGGCAGAGTGTAGCACGAACATATTGTGGACACAGGTGGGAAAGACCACTACCTGTAGATATTTTTGCGTCCACGCAACACTCCGCGGGCACCCTTGTCGGCGCCCGCGGGGTCCGGGACAGGGGGAATGAAAGGGACTGACGGCCGTCCTCAGCCGGAGGCGCTGGCCTCGCGCACGACGCCCGCGGATTCGCCGCCGGTAATGCAGGCCGGCCGCTCGCCCGTCACGGCCTGCTCGTCCACCACGCAATGCGTCTTGTCCGCATGCGAAGGCGCCTCGAACATCACCGGGCGCAGGATGCGCTCGAGCACGCCGCGCAGACCGCGGGCGCCGGTACCCCGGCTCAGGGCCTCGCGGGCGATGGCGGACAGCGCGTCCTCGGTGAATTCCAGTTCCACGCCATCCAGTGCCAGCAGCTTGCGGTACTGGCGGGTAAGCGCGTTGCGCGGACCGGTGAGGATGCGGACCAAGGCATCCTCGTCCAGCGGCGCCAGCGCGGCGTGCACGGGGAAACGGCCGATGAACTCGGGGATCAGGCCGAAACGCCGCAGGTCCTCGGGCTGTATCTCCGCCAGCAGGGATTCGCTATCCGGCTGCTCGGTCTGGCCGTCGACCTCGGCATGAAAACCGATGGCCGCCGCCTTGGGGGCGAGCCGCTGCATGGCCACCTCCTCCAGACCCGAAAAGGCGCCGCCCACGATGAACAGGATATTGCGCGTGTCCATGGTGACCTCGTCGCCGCCTTCGCGCCGGCGTCCCTTCACCGGCACCTTCACTTGGCTGCCCTCCACCAGCTTGAGCAACGCCTGCTGAACGCCTTCGCCCGACACGTCGCGTATGCCGGTCGCCGCCTCGGGGCTGCGCGCCAGCTTGTCGATCTCATCCACGTAGACGATGCCCCACTCCGCACGCCCGACGTTACCGTCAGCCGTATCCAGCAGACGTGCCAGAATGGTCTCCACGTCGTCGCCAACGTAGCCGGCCTGGGTCAGGGTAGTGGCGTCGGCCACCACGAAGGGCACGCCGACGATACGCGCCAGGGTGCTGGCCAGCAGGGTCTTGCCGCTGCCGGAGGGACCGAGCAGCAGGATGTTGGATTTGCCCAGCTCCACGTCCTGTTCGCCGTCCAGCGAAGGCGCGCTGGCGCTTTCGCAGCGCAGCCGCTTGTAGTGGTTGTAGACCGCCACCGACAGTATCTCCTTGGCGAGATCCTGCCCGATCACGTACTCGTCCAGTTTCGCCTTGATCTCCCCGGGCACCGGCGGCGGTCCGTGCAGTTCCGCCAGGGCGCGCTTGCGTCCCCAACTGCTCACCACCTGGTAGGCCAGGCGCACGCAGTCCTCGCAGATGTGGCCGTCGGCGCCTGCGATCAGCGGAATCTCCGGGGTCTGCTCGATGCCGCAAAAGGAACAATGCACGGAACGCTCGGTCATGGCTTTTCCTCTCCGTCAGACAGATTCCTGAGCCAGTTGCGAATGCACAGCCGGCGCTGGCGCGCCTGAAGCCGCTCGTGTATGCGCGGCCGCGCCTCCGCCAGCGACACCGGACCTGCCGGATGTACCTGTTCGCAATACAGCAAGTGCAAACCGATGGGCGACTCCACCACGGCACTGATCTCGCCCTCGGCCATGCCGAAGGCGACCTCGTCCAGTTCCGGATACAACTGGCCGCGGGGCAGCCGGCCGAGCAGCCCTTCCTGCAGCGCGGTGGGACATTCGGAATGCTTGCCGGCCTGCTCGCCGAAGCGATGCGGCTTGCGGCGCACGCGCGCGGCGATGCTTTCGATACGCGCCCGCGCCTCGGCCGGATGGTTTTCGGGAAACTGCTCGTTGACGGTAATGAGAACGTGACGCAACGTGCGCGTTTCCGGCTGCACGAAACGCTCGAGGTGCAGGTAGTAGTAGAGCTTCACTTCCAGGTCGTTCACCTGCGCGGCGCGGGCGCCGACCTTGTCCAGCACGGCCTCCACCGTCAGCTCCCGCTGCAGGGCGAGCCACAGCGTCTCCTGGCTCAGGTTGTTACGCTCGAGGTCGGCATTGAAAGCATCCTCGCTGGGATAGCGGCTGCGCACCGTCTCCTGCGCCTGCGTCACCATATGGTCGGCGATCACGACGTCGCAGGCCTCGGGGGCCGACAGCACCTGCTGCTCCAGGGCGTACTCCTGATGCGCCCGCTGATCCGCCTGCGCCCGCTGCTCGGCGCCCAGCGCGGCCGGACTCTGCCCGAACTGATCCAGCGCCGCGCGCAGCCGGTAATAGGCCAGCTCCTGCGCCTCTCCGGACGGGGTCGAACGCATCAGCGTATTCATGCCTCATCCTCCGCCGCGTCCGGGCTATCCTTGGGCACTTCGGTGAGAGCCTCCTCCGGCACCTGCAGGGTCCGCCCCGGAAAGTGCACGTGGTAGGCCGGACCGCCTGGCGCGTCGCGCAGCACCCGGATCACCTCGCCCACGGCGCCCGGCTCAGCGACCACCTCGCCGCCGATTCCCAGGGGGCGTGCAGCGGCGACCTTGTCGCGGAACTCGAAACGCGTCGGCACCCAGGTCTCATCCATCGAGATCAATTCCTCCTCGCGGCAGCCGACCAGGCGGTCGGCCTCGAGGAAGTGCACGGAATAGATGATCTGGTCCTGCAGATAGGTGCCGACGTTCTGCACGTAGCCGACGCTGCCCCGGCGCACCAGCGGCGCGCCGATATCCATGCCCGGATAGGTGCCGTCGTTGCGCACGTTGCGGGTTACCCGCACCTCATCGCCGTAGTCGAACCTCGGTCGCATGGGAGGGCCTTATTTAAGCAGGGACTCCAGCGACACGAAGGTCTCCTGGGGTTCGTGCATGTGGAACACCTTGAATACCTTCTCCTCCAGCGCGCTGGATTCGACGAAGTCCTGATACGCGCGCTGCAGCAGGCGCCGGTACACGCCCCGGCGCGCCTCTTCCGCTTCCGGCAGCAGGGTCTCCGACTGATTCAGGTAATCGTGGAAACGCTGCAGGATATGCAGGCGGTTGACGTGCACCACGGCCGGTTCGTATTCGATATCGAAATACTGCAGGAAGTCCTCGGCACTGCTCAGCTCTTCCAGCTCTTCGTCCAGAGTCAGCTCATCGTTCATGACGCGGTTCCTCGGCTGTATGTATTGGTTGAGGTCGGGATCACGGCGTCAGGCGCTCGCCCGCTCCGGTTCCACGCCGCGCACTTCCATTTGCTCGACCACGCCCAGCAGCACGCCCGCCCCCATCTGATCCTTGGGGTCGACCTCGAGAATCTTGGCCAGCATGCACCGCCCCGTTTCCAGGTCGCCGGCACGCAGGTTGAGATAGCCGGCCCCCTTCAGGGCCAGCAGGTAGAAGCGCAGCAGCCCCATCGACTGGGACGCCGCGAAACCGATGCACATATCGTCCAGGCGCTGCCACTCGTCGGGCAGGCCGAGGCGCCCGCCGCTCGCGTCGAGGGCGTGCATGGCCACGACCAGCGCCTCGCTCAGGCGGTGCTGGTAGTAGTAGAAGCGGTACAACGCCACCAGCACGGACAGGTTCTGCGGCGCCAGGAAATACGCCCGCAGCAGATGCCGTTCGGCATCGCCGTCGGCGTAGACCTCGGCCGCCTTGTTCAGCAGCACCTGCACTTCGTCAGCCATCGGCTCGTCGAAGTAGAGGTTCGCGTTGTCGAAATCCAGCAAGTCCATATCGATTCTCCCTGTTTAACGGGTCGACGACCCGAGACCGACGCGCTCCGGCTCGCATACGTCCTGCGATTCGCAGGTCTCGCAATCGTCGTCTGAAGCGGTGGTACCAACCTCTTCGCGTTCGGCGGATACCAGGCGCTCTTCCAACTGGGTCAGGCGTTCCATCAGGCAACTGATGGCCTTGCCCACCGGATCCGGAATCAGGTGATGGTTGAGGTCGATGCCGTAGGGATTGACCTCGCCGGCCTCGCGCAGGTGGACCACCTTGCCGGGGATGCCCACCACCGTGCGTCCGGGCGGCACGTCCTTGACCACCACCGAGTTGGCGCCCACGCGCGCACCCGGGCCGACCGTGATGGGGCCGAGTATCTTGGCGCCGGCCCCCACCATCACCCCGTCGCACAAGGTCGGATGGCGCTTGCCCTTGTTCCAGCTGGTGCCGCCCAGGGTCACGCCGTGGTACAGGGTCACGTCATCGCCGATCTCGGCGGTCTCGCCGATCACGACGCCGGAGCCGTGGTCGATGAAAAAGCGCCGGCCGATGGTGGCGCCGGGGTGGATGTCCACGTTGCTCAGGGTGCGGGCGACGAACGCCAGCAGACGCGCGGCATAGCGCCAGCCGCGCTGCCACAGGCGATGGGAAACGCGGTGCCAGAGGATGGCGTGCACACCGGGATAGGTGGTCAGCACCTCCACGCGGCTGCGCGCCGCGGGGTCGCGTTCGAACACGCAACCGATGTCCTCGCGGAACTGGGCCAGCAACCCCAGACGCGGCATCGGCTGCTTTACCTGTGTGTCGGTCATCGGTTCGTCTCCTGATCCGTCATCGATGCCGCCCGCCTCAACCGCAGGCGGCCACGGGGTCCTGCCCCTGTTGCAGTTCCAGATACAGCCTGCGCAGATCCCGGATGCGCGGCGGCCGCTTGGTGCTCGCCACCAGCGCCTTGACCTGATCCAGCAGCATGCCCGCCTGCTCCAGGCTCAATTCGATGCCGAGGTCGGCGTAGGCCTTGAGCATGGCGCGGCGCGCGGGAAAATCGTGCAGGTCCACATCCACCGCGAAGCCGTAGAGTTGCTGCAGGGCGAGCACCACCTCTTCCAGCGGTGCGTTGCCGGCGCGCTCGCCCAGGCCGTTGACCGTGGTGTTGATATGAGTGGCGCCGCCGACGGCGGCGGCCAGGGAATTGGCGGTGGCCAGTCCCATGTCATCGTGGGCGTGCATTTCGAGTTCCAGATCCACGCCGGCGCGCAGCCTGCGCATCCGTTCCAGCACGCCGAACGGCTCCATCACGCCGACGGTGTCGGCGAAACGAAAGCGCCGGGCGCCGGCGGCCTGCGCCGCTTCCGCCACCTGCAGGACGAAATCGGGATCGGCGCGCGAGGCATCCTCGCCGCCGACGCAGACGTCCAGCCCCATATCCAGCGCCTGCGTGACGTGGCGGCTGACGGCGTTCAGCACGAAGCGCCGGTCCCGGCCCAGCTTGTTGCGGACCTGCTGATCGGAGACGGGGATGGACAGGTCCACCATGTGCACGCCCAGCCCGATGCAGGCCTGCAGGTCGTCGCGGCGCATGCGGCACCACACCAGCAGGCGCGCATCCAGGCCCAGATCGGCCACGGCACGGATGCCGTCGCGTTCGGCCTCCCCCATGGCGGGGATGCCGATCTCCAGTTCCGGCACGCCCAGGGCGTCGAGCCGGCGGGCGATATCCAGCTTTTCCTCGGGCGAAAACGCCACCCCGGCCGACTGCTCGCCGTCGCGCAGGGTGGTGTCGTCGATCACGATGCTTCGCCCGGTGGTGGACATGTTTTGGCTCCCGTGCAGCGTTGTCCCTGGCTATACAGGTGCAACGCGCGTGCCAGCCACGAATCTCCTTTTAAAACAGTTGGTTAGTTATAAACAGGTACGCCGGACAGGCGCCGTTAGGCGACAAACGGGGAGTCCTTGTCGCAAACCCGACAAAGCGATGCGGGCAGAAAAATCCCGCCGGGGGTGGCGGGAGCGAGGGGGCGATGCGCGCCGGGCGGCGCGCACAGGCTTATCGGGTGCGGGGGCTGCGCGTCAGGAGGTCTGCCCCGCCGTGTCCTGGTCATCGAGCTCGTGCTCGTCCGCCCCGAGCATGCTGATGATCTGCTTCTGGGCCGCCACCAGAATCTGGCTCTGCTCCTCTTCCCGCGGCAGGCTCCTGGCGATGACCACCGCCCCGACCAGGGATGCCAGGATGGTGCGCGATTTTTCCGCTACGGCCTCCTTGTCCGTCGCGAAGGGCAGCTTTTTGAGGCGACCGAGGGCGGTGATGCGCGTCTCCACCATCTTCCGCATCCGCTCGTAGGCCTCTTCGTACAAGCGCTTGATTTCAATACGGTCGCTGCCGACCTCGTTGAACAGAATGGATTCCGGACCGGGCCCGCTCTTTTCCTTCAGCTCGCGCAGATTCAGATAGTCGGTGACCAGGGCGGTCAGCTGCTTGACGGAAAAAGGCCCCTTGGTCAGGCGCGCCAGCCGGCTGCGGCGGAAGGTTTCGAGCAGCGACTCGTTGTAGAGCGCCTCCTTGGACTCGAAATGCGCATAGAACGCCCCGTGCGTCATGCGCGCCAGCTTCATGATCTGGCTGATGGATACCTTGTCGAAACCGTAACGGCAGAACAGCTCGGTAGCGGCCTGCAGTATGCGCTCTTTGGATCGGGACTTGTGATCTTTGGAGTAAGGCATCGTTCTCTCCTGCGACTTCCAGCCAACAATATTATCTTGATCATATATTATGCCGGGATAAGGTTTCTTCCATCGATTTATGCTGGAGAAGTTATGAATTCACCCATCGTCATCACAGGGATGGGCATTGTCAGTCCGCTGGGATGCGGCGTTGAGACCGTTTGGCAGCGTCTGCTGGAGGGCCGTTCCGGCGTCCGCAACATCGATCGCTTCGATGTCGAGGAATTTCCCATACAGATCGCGGGCCTGGTGCCCGACCGGGAGCAGGACCCGACGGCCGGGCTCGATCCCGCCACCGTGATCGAGCACAAGGAACTCAAGAAACTGGGGCTGTTCACCCTGTATGCCCTGGGCGCGGCCCAGGAGGCCCTGAAACAGGCGAACTGGACCCCGCAAACGGAGGCCGAGCAACGTTCGACGGCGACCGTCATCGCCACCGGCATCGGCGGCTTCCCCACCATCACCCAGGCCCACAAGACGCTGGAAACCAAGGGTTACAAGCGGCTGTCGCCGTTCGTCGTACCCGCGTTTCTCGCCAACCTGGCGGCCGGCAACATCTCCATCCGCCACGGCTTCAAGGGACCGCTGGGCTGTCCGGTGACGGCCTGCGCCGCGGGCATCCAGGCCATCGGCGACGGCATGCGCATGATCCGCAGCGGCGAGGCCGAGATCGCCCTGGTCGGCGGCGCGGAAGCCTGCGTCGACCCCCTGTCGCTGGCCTCCTTCCACGCCATGAAGGCCCTTTCGACGCGCAACGACGCCCCGGCCGAGGCATCCCGTCCCTTCGACCGGGATCGCGACGGCTTCATCATGGGTGAAGGCGCCGGCCTGATGGTGATCGAGACCCTGGAACACGCCGAAGCGCGCGGCGCCACCCCGCTGGCCGTGGTCAGCGGCTACGGCACCAGCGCCGACGCCTATCACATCACTGCCGGGCCGGAAGACGGCTCGGGCGCCGCGGCCGCCATGCGCGCCGCACTGGGCATGGCCGGGCTGGAGCCCGCCGACATCGGCTATATCAACGCGCACGCGACCTCCACACCGGTCGGCGACCGCGCCGAGATCGCATCCCTCAGAAACCTCTTCGCGGAACAGCTCCCGAGCATCCCCGTCTCGTCCACCAAGTCCGCCACCGGACACCTGCTGGGCGCCGCGGGCGGCATCGAAAGCATTTTTTCCGCCCTGGCGGTGATGGAGGGCCGGCTGCCGCCGACCCTGAACCTGCACAACGCGGACGAGAGCATGGCGGACCTGGACCTGGTCCCCATCCACGCACGCGAGCAGGCCATCCAGCACGCCCTGTGCAATGGATTCGGCTTCGGCGGCGTCAACGCCTCGCTGATCGTCAGCAAAATCTAAGGCCCTAAAAAAATGCGCGCCGAAAGGCGCGCAAAGGGCTTGCTCAGGAATCGTTGAAAATCCTCAGGCGTAAGTCGGCGCAAACGCCTTTTCCGGATCCTTCACCGGCGCACCGTCCGCCCAGTAGGGCGAAAGCTTGCGCAGCTGCGCGACGATCGGCGGCACGGCCTCGATGACACGCTCGACCTCTTCCATGGTGTTGTAACGCGAGAACGAGAAACGCACGGTGCCGTGGGCGGCGGTGTAGGGAATGTCCATGGCGCGCATCACGTGCGACGGCTCCAGGGAACCGGAGGTGCAGGCCGAACCGCTGGAGGCGGCGATCCCCGCCTTGTTGAGCAGCAGCAGGATGGCCTCCCCCTCGATGTACTCGAAGGCGATATTGGCCGTGTTCGGCAGGCGGTTGTCCGGATCGCCGGTCACGAAGGCGTTGGGAACCACCGCCAGAATGCCCTGCTCCAGCCGGTCGCGCATGGCGCGCACGTCGGTGTTTTCGAACGGCATGTGCTGCATGGCCATCTCCGCCGCCTTGCCCAGCGCGACGATGGAGGCCGCGTTCTCGGTGCCGGCCCGGCGTCCGCGCTCCTGGTGCCCGCCGCGCAGCAGCGGGCGGAAACGCGTGCCGCGCCGCAGATACAGCACGCCGATGCCCTTGGGCGCATGCAGCTTGTGCCCGGACAGCGACAGCATGTCGATGGCGGTGTTCTTGAGATCGATCGGCACCTTGCCCACCGCCTGCACGGCGTCGGTGTGGAACATGACGCCGGCGGCGTTGGCCATGGCGGCCATCTGCTCCACCGGGAACAGCGTGCCGGTTTCGTTGTTGGCCCACATCACCGACACGATGGCCACCTGGTCGGAGAGCAGGCTGCGGTATTCCTCCAGATCCAAGCGGCCGCGCTTGTCCACGCCGAGGCGATGCACGGTGTAGCCTTCCTTTTCCAGGTATTCGCACAGGGTCAGCACCGCCGGGTGTTCCACCGTGGTGGTGATGATCTCGCGCCGCTCCGGCTGCGCCTTGAGCGCCGAAAGAATGGCCGTCGAATCCGACTCCGTGCCGCAGGACGTGAAAATGATCTCCGAGTCGTGCTCGGCGCCGAGCAGCGCCTGCACCTGGCGGCGCGCCTGCTTGACCGCGCGGCCCACCTGATTGCCGAAGCTGTGCAGCGAGGACGGGTTGCCGAACTGCTCGGTGAAGAACGGCAGCATGGCCTCCACCACCGCGGGGTCCACCATGGTGGTGGCGTTGTTGTCCAGGTAGATATCGCCCATGGTTCAGCCCCCCGCGCGCGCGGCCTGCGGCATCTGGCTGGCCGGCACGACCTTGATGAATTCGCCCAGGTCCTCCATCAGGCGCTGCTGGATGCCGCCCAGAGTCACAGCGGCCATCTGGCAGCCCGAGCAGGCGCCGGTCATGTTCACGTACACGGTGCTGCCGTCCACGTCCACCAGCTCCACGTCGCCGTGGTCGGCCTGCAGCTGCGGGCGTATGGAGGCGATCACCGTCTCGATGCGGCGGATACGCTGCAGGTTGGTCATGCCACCCGCGGCCGCGGCCGGCTTCACCGGTTCGGGCTCGAAGGTGTCGCCGCGCTCGGCCAGCACCTTGCCCAGGATCTCCTCGATCCCCTCGTGGCAGGAGGCGCAGCCGCCGCCCGCCTTGGTGTAGTTGGTGACCTCTTCGACGGTGCTCAGGTTGTTGGCGCGGATCGTCTCCTCGATCATCACCGCGTCGATGGCGAAGCACTTGCAGATCAACGCGCCTTCCTCGTGATCGTCCTGCCACTCCTCACCGCGGTAGTCGGCCACCGCCGCCTGCAGGGCCTCGCGTCCCATCACCGAGCAGTGCATCTTCTCCGGCGGCAGGCCGTCGAGAAAGTCGGCGATATCCTGGTTGCTGACCTTCAGGGCGTCGTCCAGGCTCATACCCTTGATGATCTCGGTCAGCGCCGAGGACGAGGCGATGGCCGAACCGCAGCCGAAGGTCTGGAAGCCCGCATCCAGAATGGTTTCCGTCGCCGGATCCACCTTCAACGTCAGGCGCAGCGCGTCACCGCAGCTGATCGATCCCACTTCGCCGATGGCGTTGGCCTCCGTGACCGCGCCGGCGTTCTTCGGATTGAAAAAATGATCCTTAACCTTTTCCGAGTAGTCCCACATGGCCGCTCCCCTGTCTGTCTGCTGTTTACGCTTGCGCGAAGAGCCCGGCTCAGGCCGAGAACGAATTGCCGCAGCCGCAGGCGGCCTTGGCGTTCGGGTTCTCGAACTTGAAGCCGGCCCCTTCGACGCTGTCCACGAAATCCACATTCACACCCGCCAGCATCGGTGCGCTGGCCGGATCGACGAACACCTTGACCTCGCCGCACTCGATCACGGTATCGTCGGCGTTGGCGCTCGCCTCGAGGCTGAGGCCATACTGGAAACCCGAGCAGCCACCGCCGCTGACGCTGACGCGCAGCCCGGCAATCGGTGTCTCGGAACCCTGGATGAAACGGCTGACCGCCTTAACGGCGCTGTCGGTTAGCGTGATCATCGGCGCAATCTCCATGGCAAGTGCTTTGCATGATGGTGTTGCCAAGGTCAGTGCAAAGCGCATGCCATACCCGAAGCGCTTAAGCATGAGCCTGTTTTTAAAGCACTTTTTTCAAACGCGGCGCGGCGGACAACTGTCGGCAATCACACCAAGCGCGATGTTTGTAGGGTTTACGACAGACCCGCGCCGCAGCGACACAGGAGACGCCACATGGCATTGAACGACCTGCAACCGGGCGACGTGATCTACGCCGCCACCACCCTGCACAACGACGGCGGCGTGCCGGGCATGGAGGGTGAAGCGCTGCTGGCCAGGCCGGGCACGCGCGGCGTGCTCATCAACATCGGCCATCCGGAAGAGGACCCGAACGAGACCATCTACCTGGTGCGTTTCGAGGACGAACAAAAGAACCTAGGCATGCCGGTCGGCTGCCTGCCCGAGGAGCTGACCGACGACCCGGCGACCATCGCCCCGTGAGCGACGCCGGCAACGCGAACGCCGTGCGCGGCTATCATGTCCGCACCAAGCATCGGCTGGACCGCTACGCCGCCGGGCCGGAAACGCTCGACTGGGATGCCCAGCCCGATCCCTTCCGGCGTTTCGAGGGCGCGCCGCTCGTGCCACTGCCCCTGGCTGCCGATACGATAACGACGTCCTATGCCGACCTGTACCGCCCGCACGCGGTACCGCCGGCGGCACTGACGCTGCAATCGATCGCCGTCCTGTTCGAGCTGTCCCTGGGGCTCGCCGCCTGGAAACAGTACGGCGGCACCCGCTGGGCGCTGCGCTGCAACCCATCCAGCGGCAACCTGCATCCCACCGAGGGCTATGCCGTACTGCCCGGACTTGCCGGCATCACGGCCGGCGTACACCACTACGCCAGCCACGAACACGGCTTCGAAACGCGCTGCCCGCTCGACCACCAAGCCGCCGCACTCGCCAAGGCGCTGGGTGACGGGCATTTTCTGGTAGGGCTGTCCTCGATCCATTGGCGCGAGGCGTGGAAATACGGCGAACGCGCATTCCGCTACTGCCAGCTCGACGCCGGCCACGCCATCGCCGCGGTGCGCTATGCGGGCGATGCCCACTGGCAAGGCCAAGCCAATGTCCTGGACCGGCGACATCTCTACGAATGGCCCGCCATCGACGAAGTGGCCGCGGCCACCCGCAAGCCGCCGACCGATGAGACGGCCTGGACGCCTCCGGCATCGCCGCCGATTGAAACCACTCAAACGGAAGAACCGGCCGCGCAGTTGATCCGCCGGCGGCGCAGCACCCAGGCCTACGACGGCAGCGGCGTCATCAGCGCCGACATCCTCTTCAGCATGCTGGACCGCCTGCTGCCGCGTCCCGGCGTCGCGCCCTGGGACGCACTGCATCACCTGCCGCGCATCCACCCGGTGCTGTTCGTGCATCGGGTGGACGGCCTGGCGCCCGGGCTTTACGCCTTGCCGCGGCGTCCCGATGCGCTCGCCCTGTTGCGCGAAGCCATGCGCGACGAGTTCCTGTGGCAAAAGACTGAGGACTGCCCCGAACATCTGCCCCTGTTCCACCTGCTGCGCGCCGATGCCCGCAACGCTGCGCGTACCGTCTCCTGCCATCAGGACATCGCCGGAAACGCCGCCTTCAGCCTGGGCATGCTCGCCGAGCTCGAGGGTCAGGTGAGCGCCGCGCCGTGGTCCTACCGCCATCTGTACTGGGAGGCCGGGATGCTGGGACAGGTGCTGTATCTGGACGCCGAGGCTCACGGCCTGCGCGGCACCGGCATCGGCTGTTTCTTCGACGACCTGTTTCACGAAATCCTCGGCATCCAGGACGAACGCCTGCAGAGCCTCTACCACTTCGCGGTCGGCCACCCGCTCACCGACGACCGCCTCATCACCCTGCCGCCTTACCATCACCTGCCGGCACAGCGTCGCGCCCCGTAACGCAACCCGATCGTCGACAATTCCCGCGCGATTGTCGCATCCCCCACAAAACCTCCGCCCCTCGCCATAACCGTCAATCTCAGCAAAAACAAGCACATACCAGGCATCGCCCTCCCTGGCATATCGATTGCAAAGCCGTGGTAAGACAAAAACCGCATATCGACCCATGCCCTACCACAACCTGCTCGCCCACGAGGTTCCGGCGCTGCTCGCCCAGCCGGACACCGTCGTCCTGGACGTGCGCGATCCGGCGAGCTTCGCCCGCGCGCATATCGAAGGTGCACAGCCCGCCGACGAGGCGGTGATCGCCGCCCTGATCCGCAAGCGCAACCAGAACCCGCCGGTGCTGATCTACTGCTACCACGGCAACAGCAGCCGTGAGCTCGCGATCTTCCTCGCCGGACTCGGCTTCAAACGGGTGTACAACCTGGAGGGCGGCTGGCAGGCCTGGGAGGCATTCCGGATGCAGCGGACTGCGCAGCTTTCGGCCGGGGTCAGCGGCTGGGCCGAAGCGCTCGGGTTCGACGCCGGCAACCTGAACAGCCTGATCGACAACGGCATGTCCATGCTCATGACGGCCGCCGCGCAGGGCCACCACGACATCGCCCTGGAACTGCTGCAGGCCGGGGCCGAACCCAACCTGGTCAACGACGACGGCAACAACGCCCTGTGGTTCGCCTGCTTCAGCGCGAACACCGGTCTGATCCACGCACTGATCGGGCACGGCACTCATCTCGACAACCAGAACGTCAACGGCGCGACCTGCCTCATCTACGCCGCATCGGCGGGCAAGTTCGACGTCGTGAAAATACTGGTGGACGCCGGCGCCGACCTGGACCCGACCACCCTGGACGGCTTCAACGCCCTGGACAGCGCCGCGACGCTGCCGGTGCTGAAATACCTGCGCCCGCACTACGCGGCGGCCTGATCAACGCAATGCAATACATGAGGAACGCGACATGAATACCGAAGAGAAGATCAAAATGCAGTTGGCGGAAAACCCCATCATCCTGTACATGAAGGGCACGCCCGCCGAACCGCGCTGCGGCTTCTCGGCCAAGGCGGCGGCCGCGCTGCGCTCCACCGGCATCGACTTCGCCTACGTGGACATCCTGCAGGCCCCGTTCATTGCCGAAAAACTGCCCGCTGTATCCAACTGGCCGACCTACCCGCAGCTGTTCATCAACGGCGAGATCGTCGGCGGCAGCGACATCGTCGAGGAACTGCTGGCGAGCGGCGAACTGGTGCCGATGCTGCAGGCCGCC
Organism: Gammaproteobacteria bacterium; assembly: GCA_037388465.1. Classification (NCBI taxonomy): domain Bacteria; kingdom Pseudomonadati; phylum Pseudomonadota; class Gammaproteobacteria; species Gammaproteobacteria bacterium. Next base: position 6,020 of record JARRKE010000037.1, on the reverse strand, counting down.
ACCGCCTGAACGCCAACGGCGCCCGGAACCGACAGGACGGAAATCAGACCATGACCGAAGACGAAATCATCGCGCGGGTCGGCGCATTGCATCCGGGCGCCGTCATCGACGTGGCGGGCGAGGACTGCAGCTTCGAGCTGTACGTCATCAGCGAAGACTTCGCCGGCAAAAACACCCTGGAACGCCAACGCCCTATCCTGGCCCTGTTCAACGAGGAACTGGCCAGCGGGAAATTGCATGCCCTGTCCGTGAAGGCCCGCACCCCGGCCGAACAGTCGGCGCAGAGCGGCCTGGTACAGATCCGGCTCTGACGGACAACATGCCTGCCTCCGCATCACGGTTCATCACCTCCGGCCTGCACCCGGCCACGTTATGGGCGAACAATGCTGACTTCAGCCCCGAACAGGTTGACTGCATCACCGCCGTCGCGCTGAAGGTTCTCGACAACAAGTGCAAGATGTCGCCCGCCGAAAAAGCCGCGGGCATGGCCGTTTACGATGCGGTCAAACACAGGCGTGCCCATCTGTTCGACGCCTCCGTGCACCGCATCGTCGAGACTGCGCGCCTGCAGCCCGACGCCACGGTACTCGAGACCATTCACCAGCTGCGTCTGCATGCCGAGGACGCAATCCCCAAACCGGCGATGAAGCGCTTCAAGGCCTTTTTGCGCCAAGGCTTGTTTGGTCAGGCCGCATGAATATCCCCTATGCAGAAACGAAAAAGCGCCCTGCCAGACAGGACGCTTCTTCATCTTCGCCGGGGTAGTCCCTGTTGCCGCGCTTCAGCGCACGGCGAGCCTTGCAACGATATCAGCGGGTTCCAGACGCTGGGTGTAATCCGCGTTGACGAAATCGTAAATAACCTTCCCGTCCTGGCCGATGATGTAGGTTGCGGGGACGGGCAGCTTGAAGCTGTCGTCGCCGTTGTAGGCTTGAATATCGGCACCGATCTTTTCATATATGGGACGCAGGGCCTGGGGAATTTCGAACACCAGCCCCAATCGTTCGGCGACCTGGTTGCCCGCATCGCTCAGGATGTCGATCGCGATGTCGTACCGCTCAGCGGTGGCAGCAGCATGGTCAGGCGTTTCCGGCGCCATGCCGACCAGGCGCGCACCATGCGCCTCGATCTCCGGCAACGCATCGTGCAGGGCCTTCATTTCCATGTTGCAGTAGGGACACCAGCCGCCCCGGTAAACGTTCAGCACGACCGGCGATTCGACCAGAAAGTCCCACATCCGCCGTACCTTACCGTGCTGGTTGGGCAGCTCGAAGTCGGGCATGGTATCGCCCGCCCTCAACGCGCGGTCCTCAATACCCGAGGCCTTCAGGTCCTCTGTTGCCTGGTCCATGACCGCCAGGATCTCGGCCGGCAGCCGTTCCTTTTTAGCCGTGTTATAGGCATCGATCTCGTTTTTCAGATTACCCATCGCTCTTGCTCCCGTTAGTAATTGAACGAACACTCAATAATACTGGATCACCTGGAATGATCGTTCAAGAATTATTTTGAGCAATCGCTCAAAAACCATATACTAGATCGAACAGCGAGGAGATTTCATGGCCAGACCCGCTCAATTCGAACGCAGCGAAGTCCTGGAAAAGGCAATGCAGGCCTTCTGGGATCAGGGTTATTGCGCTACCAGTATGGCCGACCTGGTCGAGGCGACACACCTCAAACCGGGCAGCCTGTACGCCGCCTTCCAGTCCAAGGAAGGCCTGTTCCTCGCCAGTCTCGACCATTACGCGACGCAGAGCGCGGCCAGGGTTAAAAAGGCCCTGGCCGAAGCCGCCTCGCCATTGGCGGGCCTCCGCGGCTACTTCCGGCAGTTGGCCGAGGAAGTCGAGCACCCCGGAGCCCGGCGCAGCTGCCTGCTGGTCAATACCGTGCTGGAGCTGTCACGCCAGAATCCGGCCGTGCAGGAACGGGTGAACCGTCATCTCGGCACAATCGAGGGACTGTTCCGCGACTCCCTGGAGGCCGCCCAGGCAAAAGGGGAACTTGCACCCGACAAGGACCCGGCCGCGCTGGCAGCCTTTCTGATGACCACCCTCTGGGGCCTGCGGGTACTGACCGGTACCGCGCCCACGCAGAAACGCGCACAAGCCATCGTGACCCAGTTGCTGAGCGTTCTCGATTAACCATACGCCGACAGGCCATGCAGCTTCGACATCTCAAAACCTTTGTGGCGGTTGCCACCACGCTGAACTTCACCCGTGCGGCCGAGCAAGTTCATCTCGCCCAATCGAGCGTGTCGGAACAGATTCAGGCGTTGGAGGCCGATCTCGGAACGCCTCTTTTCGACCGTTCGCGCCGTGAACTCAAGTTAACGTATGCCGGGCACAGGCTGTTCGACTATGCCGAGAAGCTGCTCGCCTTCGCCGAGGAGGCCCGTTCCGCCGTCGCCGAAGCCGGTCAAACGGTTGCAGGCCGTCTCACCGTCGGTGGATTGGAAACGATATGCGCCACCCGCCTGCCTGCGTTGATCGCGGACTTCTGTTCGCAATATCCCGAGGTGGATGTTTCAGTGAGGTCCGCAAACAGCGCCGCGTTACGCAACGCCGTCAAGACCGGGGATATGGATGTTTGTTTTATCCTGGGAAGTTCGGCAGGCGAACCGAACCTGCAAAGTGCACAGGTCGCCCGGGAAGCGCTGGTGACCATCGTCCCGCCCGATCACCCGCTTGCGGGCGGAAAACCGGTCGGGCCGGATGACCTGAAGCGGACGCCGTTTCTGGTAACGGAGCCCGGCTGCGTTTATCGGCGCTTGTTCGAACAGGCTTTTCCGGCAAACGGGGGCAGCAGACCACGCATCGCCGGGGAGCTCGGCAGCATCGCGGCAATACATGGCCTCGTGGAGGCCGGTGTCGGTTGCGCACTCGTGCCCTATATCGCCGCAGCCGACGCCATCGATGCCGGCCGGGTGATCGCCCTGTCCTGGGCGGGGGATCATGCGTCGGTCCCCATCACCATGCTGTGGCGTGAATCGGATGTTCAGCACCCTGCCCTGGCGCTTTTTATCGCGTTGGCACAGCACGACCTGGACGCCGTTACACCAGTCGCTGACCGCCGTCGACATGAAGCACTGTCCCTGTGATGTAACCGTTAAGCATCAGGCTTTTGATCGCTTGCGCCACATCGCCCGGTCGTCCAATCCGTCCCACCGGCAGTCGTTCCGCCATACCCGCCAGCGTCGCCGCCTTGGCGTCGCCGGCAACATGCGTCCAGATCGGTGTATCCACCCATCCGGGGGAGAGCACATTGACGCGCAGCGGACCGAGTTCGACAGCGAGCGCGTAGGCCAAAGAAGCCAATGCCCCGTTGACGGCGGCAACGGCCGCCCCGCGCGGCGCGGGCCGGTAGGCCGCGATGCCGGACGTAAAGGTGATCGAGCCGCCGGACTTGAGTACCGGCGCGCCATGCTTGGCGAGCAGCAACGGCCCTATCAGCTTGGAATCGATCACGCGCTGTATCGCGGACATCTCCAACGACGGCAGCAACTCATAGGCACCGGCGATGTCCGCCGCGGTCGTCACGACATGATCCAGCGGGCCCGTCGTTTTAAACAGCTGTACGACATCGCCTTCCCGCGTGACATCGGCTGCAATCGTCTGCAAATGTTCGGGGTTCGAGAGTCGCTGCCGCACGTCGGACAGGCGCCTTTCCGATCGCCCTGCAATCGTCACTTCCGCACCGTCGGCCAGCAGTTGTTCCGCAAGCGCCAACCCCATGCCCGAGCTGCCGCCCACAACCAATACCCGCTGATCGGCCAAAGCGTTATTCAGATTCATATCGTCTCCGCCAGTGTTCTATGGATATAAACGCCATGCGGCGCGGATGAATCGTTGCGCAGATACACAAACATGGGAAACGGGAAATTACGGATACTGAAATCGGATATCCCGATGGATCGAGCAGCCGTGATGAATTAAGCAATCAAATACCTGGACACAGTCCGGCGCGGGTGTCTAGGGGGCACCGGGCATTCCGGCACTTCGAGCCGGTCACGCTAGCGCGATTCCCGGGTAGCCTCCTTCAACACCAGCTGCACGAACGCCTGCGCCGCCGGACTGAGGCGCTTGCCTTCCCTCTGCACCAGATACCACTGCCGCTTCAGCGGGAAGCCCTTGACGTCCAGCACGCACAGTTGCCCGGACGCCAGTTCCGCCTGGATGGTGTGCAAAGACACCACCCCTACGCCCAGACCTGCCTCCACTGCCTGCTTGATCGCCTCGTTCTTGTTCATTTCCATGGCCGCCTGGAAATGCAGGCCGTGCTCGGCAAAGAAGTTTTCCATCGCGCTGCGCGTGCCGGAGCCCTGCTCGCGGCCGACCATCGGCTCCTCGAGCAGGCGGGTGAGCGGGATGTCGCTGACGCCCGCCAGCGAGTGGCTGGTGGCGGCGATGACCACCAGGGGGTTGTCCATGACGGGCCGGGCGCTCAGGTGCAGCCCTTCCGGGGGCGTCCCCATGAGCACCAGGTCGACGCTGTTCTCGCTGAGGTGGCGCAGCAGGGTCTCGCGGTTGACCACATTGAGGCTGAGCTGCACATCCGGATACTGGGCCCGGAACAGCGCCATCATCCGGGCCGCGAAAACGCTCGCGGTACTGGCCGCCGAGACCGTCAGGGCGCCACCCTTCAGCCCCTGCAGGTCGGCGAGCGTCTGTTCCAGGTTGGCCAGCTCACGGCCGATGGCCTGAGCGGTGCCCAGGGTCTCCCGTCCGGCCTCGGTCAGCACGATGCGCTTGCCGATGTGCTCGAACAGAGGCATTCCGAGCGCCTCCTCCAACTGCTTGATTTGCATGGAGACAGCAGGCTGGGTGAGGTGGACCTCGGTGCTGGCGCGGGAGAAGCTGCCGCAGCGCTCCACCGCCTCGAGGATTTCGAGCTGACGCAGGGTCGGCTTAATCATCAGAAATACTTTGACGTTGTCTAATAAATATTGAATATATCTTATAGACCATAGGATTTATAGTGCCTTCCGAATTCAGACAACCAGGCGCTCCTGGCGCCCAGTCATTACATTCGGAGAAGCAACATGGCAAACGATCAATCCAGCCGCTACGCGAATCTCGATCTCACGGAAGCCGAACTCATCGCCGGCGGCAAGCACATCCTGGTGGCCTACACCATGAAGCCCAAGGCGGGTTACGACTACCTCGCCACCGCGGCCCACTTCGCGGCCGAATCCTCCACCGGCACCAACGTCGAGGTCAGCACCACCGACGACTTCACCAAGGGCGTGGACGCGCTGGTGTATCACATCGACCCGGCCAAGGAGGATATGCGCATCGCTTATCCGCTGGAGCTGTTCGATCGCAACGTCACCGACGGCCGTTTCATGATGGTGTCGTTCCTGACCCTGACCATCGGCAACAACCAGGGCATGGGCGACGTGGAATACGCCAAGATGATCGACTTCTACGTGCCCGAGCGCGCCATCCAGATGTTCGACGGTCCGGCCAAGGACATCTCCGACCTGTGGCGCATCCTGGGCCGTCCGGTCGAAAATGGCGGTTATATTTCCGGCACCATCATCAAGCCCAAACTGGGCCTGCGCCCCGAGCCCTTCGCCAAGGCTGCCTACGAGTTCTGGCTGGGCGGCGACTTCATCAAGAACGACGAGCCCCAGGGCAACCAGGTGTTCGCGCCGATCAAGAAGACCCTGCCGCTGGTGTATGACTCCCTGAAGCGCGCCCAGGACGAGACCGGCGAAGCCAAGCTGTTCTCCCTGAACATCACCGCCGACGACCACTTCGAGATGTGCGCCCGCGCCGACTTCGCGCTGGAGACCTTCGGTCCCGACGCCGACAAGCTGGCCAGCACGAAGGCGGTGTAGCCGCGCTTGGAGCTGGGGGAGGTCACGGCACCGTGGCCGGCGCGGTGGTAGTGCAGGTACTGGCCCGGATACTGACGGCGCGCGGTGGTCACCATGCCGGGGCCACCCACGTAGCCGTCGACCAGGAAGGCCAGCTTGTCGGCGTCGGGACCGAAGGTCTCCAGCGCGAAGTCGGCGCGGGCGC
>JARRKE010000036.1 GCA_037388465.1 Gammaproteobacteria bacterium | reverse complement strand
CAATGCGCAGGCAACTTGACCTCGTGCGTTCCCTTGCGCGAACCCGGCACCACCATGACCACCTCGGGGATCACGTCGCCCGCCCGGCGCACCACCACGGTATCGCCGATGCGGATGTCCTTGCGCTCGATCTCGTCCATGTTGTGCAGGGTCGCGTTGCTGACCGTGACGCCGCCGACCGATACCGGCTCGAGCCGGGCCACCGGCGTCAGCGCGCCGGTGCGGCCGACCTGAAACTCGACATCCAGCAGTTTGGTCTGTTCTTCCTGGGCCGGAAACTTGTGCGCGATCGCCCAGCGCGGTGCACGGGCCACGAAGCCGAGCTCGCGCTGCAAATCGAATCGGTCGACCTTGTAGACCACACCGTCGATCTCATAAGGCAGGCTGCCACGCCGGGCAAGTATGTTTTCGTAATAAGCCCGGCAGCCCTGCAGGCCCTCGACCAGCTCGATCTCGGGGCTGACCGGCAAACCCCATTGGCGCAGCTTCGCCAATACCTTTGAATGCCTGTCCGGCAGCTCGCCCTGCTCCACCTGCCCGACCGCGTAGGCATAGAACGCCAGAGGGCGCTCGTCTGTCACGCGGGGATCCAGCTGACGCAGACTGCCGGCCGCCGCATTGCGCGGATTGGCGAAGGGCTTGTCGCCGCGCGCCTGCACCCGGCGGTTGAGTTCCTCGAAGCCCTGCTTGGGCATGTAAACCTCACCGCGCACCTCCAGCACCCGCGGCCAGTCGGTGCCGCGCAAACGCAGCGGGATACTGCGCACGGTGCGTACGTTCTGGGTTACCTCCTCGCCAGTGGTGCCATCTCCCCGCGTCGCGCCCTGTACCAGATGGCCGTCGCGATAGGTCAGACTGATGGCCAGGCCGTCCAGTTTCGGCTCGGCGGAAAACTCGAGCGTACCCGACTCTTCGCCCAAACGATCCTGGACGCGGCGATAAAAGGCTTCCAGCTCCTCTTCGCTGAAGACATTGCCCAGGGACAGCATGGGTATCGCATGACGGACCTCGGCAAACCCTTCCAGAGGCTTGGCACCGACGCGCTGGGTGGGCGAATCGGGCGTCACCAGTTCCGGATGGCGTTCCTCCAATTCCTGTAGCTCACGCAACAGCCGGTCGTACTCGGCGTCGGCGATCACCGGGTCGTCCAGCGTGTAGTAGCGGTAGTTGTGGTAGTCGATGAGGTCGCGCAGTTCTTCGATGCGCGCCTGATTCGATGACGAAGACGTTTTGGCCATTACCCGATCGCTCTCATGTCACGATTCGTCGGTTTGTAGGAGGGTGGGGAGTTTTTAACGCGAGACTGCGACCTTCAGGGCTTGGCGTCGGTTCGGCGTCAGCAGCGAGCGGTCGGCATCGAGCACCACACCGCCCAGCGCGAAGGCCAGGCTGTCGGCCTTTTCGACGAACACCCCCAGTGCATCACCGACGGGAATCGGCAATGGCAGTTGCATGAACAGGCTGACCCCGGGCGATTCGAAATCCTCCTCGGCCGCCTCGCTCAGGGTGCCCGGCTTGAGCATGTTCGCGGCGCTGAAAAGCCGCATCGGGCCGGTGGGGGTTTCCAGATCGAAGTGATAGATATCGTGCTCGGCCAGGTACATGCCGATGCTGGTCAGTGCCTCGATGAGCTGCGCGCCGGTAAAGTTCGACCCGTGCTGGGCAGCCACGTGCAACACGACCAATTGTTCCTCCGAAGACTCCGCCTCTTCGGCCGGGGATGCAGCGGATTCTGATGGTGCAGGTGTCTCCGGTACCGGAGACGGGGCATTTTCGTCGCTTGATTTCAGTTGCCCGTGCAATTCCCTCGCGGTCGGTTCCGCCGCGCGGTCAGCCCGGATTTCAGGCAGGGTTTCCGAAGCCGGCACATCGGCGGATGCCGAACGCCGCTCGGCGCGCTGGCCGGCACGCCAGCGACCATGGAGGTAAATCGCCAGCAGCACGACAAGACCAACCCCGAGAATGATCCAGCGCAGCAGATCCATGATGCATCAGGCGGTTGCCATCTTGGCGGCCTCTTCGACATCCACTGCCACCAGGCGGGAAACCCCGGCCTCGCGCATGGTGACGCCGATCAGGTTTTCGGCCAGCTGCATGGTGGTCTTGTTGTGGGTAATGAAGATGAACTGCACGCGCTCGGACATCTCGCGCACCAGATCGCAGAAGCGGCCCACGTTTGCTTCATCCAGCGGCGCGTCGACCTCATCGAGCATGCAGAACGGCGCCGGATTGAGCTCGAAGATCGCGAACACCATGGCTACCGCGGTCAGCGCCTTTTCACCGCCGGACATGAGGTGGATGTTGGAAATCCGCTTGCCGGGCGGGCGCGCCATGATCGAGACACCGGTGGTCAACAGGTCGTCCCCGGTCATTTCCAGGAAGGCCTGACCACCGCCGAACAGGCGTGGGAAGGTTTCCTGCAAACGGGCGTTCACCCGGTCGAAGGTGTCGCGGAAACGGCTGCGGGTTTCCTTGTCGATCTTGCGGATCGCGTTTTCCAAGGTCTCCAGGGCTTCCTGGAGGTCGTCGTTCTGCGCGTCCAGATATGCCTTGCGCTGCTGCTGCTCCTGATACTCCTCGATGGCCGCCAGATTGATCGGACCCAGGCGCTGGATGCGCGTTTCCAGGTCCTCGTGCCGCGCCTGCCAGGCCTCGATATTTGCCTCGGGCGTCATCTCGGCGTACAGCTTTTCGATGTCGAAATCGGTTTCGCGCAACTGTTCGCCGACGGTATCCCGACGCACCAGGGTTTCGTTGTTCGCCAGGCGCAGGCGTTCCAGACCGGCGCGGTGATCCTCGAGTCGCCGCTCGGTATCCTGGCGGTTTTTTTCCTTTTCGCGCAGCGCATTCTCAAAGCCGGACAAATGGTCGCGCGCCGCGTGCAGTTCTTTTTCGAGCACCTCGCGGCCGGCGAGCAGTTCGGCCAGTTTGCCTTCCAGCGCCTCGATCGGCGAACCGCCCTGCGCCTGCTGTTGTGTCAGCTCCTGGCAGCGCTGCTGCAACTGGCCGCGCTGCGCGCGCAGGCGGTCGAGTCCCTCGCGCGTGGTTTGCAGGGTGGTACGTGCGCTTTGCAGACGCAGTTCGCGTTCGTGAGCCAGTTCGCTGAACCGGCGCGCTTCGCTGCGCAGCTCGTCCAGGCGTTGATTGTGTTCCTCGCGCCGCCGGCTCAGCGCCTCGCGCTCGGTCTCCATCATTTCCATGTCGCGCAGCGCCTGATTGCGCACCTCGGTGGCCTCGCGCAACTGCTCGTTGCCGGTCTCGATCTGCGCGCGCAGTTCCTCGATCTCGCCGATCAGACGTTGGCGGCGTTCGCCGACCTGCTCCATGCGCGAGCTGCGGTTCTGAATCTGGATGTTGATATCGGCCCGTGCGCGGTGAGCACGATTGAGTTCCACCTGCAGTTCTTCGCGCTCCGCCTCGAACTGGCGCAGACGGTCGCGCCCCGATTCGAGTTCTTCCTTGAGCGTCTGCAACTGACCGCCGAGATCGTCGATCTCGGCCTGCAGGGTCTTGATCTCCTGTTCGCGGGCGAGCACACCGACATGCGCCTCGCTTTCACGGCTGACGCGCAGCCAGTTGCGCCCGAGCCACAAGCCGTCGGGCGTGATCACCGATTCGTTGTCCGCCAAGCGACTGCGCATGGCCAGTGCCGCATCCAGGCTGTCGGCCGTGCGTACGCCGCTCATCAGGCTGGCCAGCGGCCACGGTGCACGCACGCGCATAGCGAGTGCGTCCTGGCCGGCGCTCGCATCCTGGGCGGCGCCCTGTTGAACGTCGAACAGCGTGACACTGCCTTTGTCGAGCTGGCTCAAGGCATTGGCGGCGGTATCGAGGTCGTCGACGCAGACGGCCTCCAGGGCATGCCCCAGCACCGTTTCCACCGCGTTCTCCCAGCCGCCGTCGACATCCAGCTGTTCGGCCAGACGGCGCGCCTGCTTCAGCCCCTGGCCATCCAGCCATTCCACGACGGCCTCCTGGTTCTTGCCCAGGGCGGCCTGCTGCAGGGTTTCCAGGGAGGCCAGACGCCCCTGCTGGGTCTGCAGCCTGCGGCCGAGCTCGTCGATGTGGCTGTTGCGGGTGCGGTTTTCTTCGCGCGTGGTGTTGATTTGCTCGATGGTGTCCTTGAGCCGCGCTTCGCGCGCCTCGGTATCCTTTTCCGCCGCCTGCAACTGATCGCGCAACGCCTCGATCTCTTCTTCCAGCGCGGCGGTGGTGGATCGGTCAGACGCTCGAGGTTTTCTCGCGAGTGTCGGATGCGGTTCTCGGTTTCGCGCCGGCGCTCCTTGTATTTGGAAATGCCGGCGGCCTCTTCCAGATACACGCGCAGCTCTTCCTGTGCCTTGGCATGAGCCGGCTCGAGCTCGGCGATTTCCTGTTCGGTCGTGTGCAACCGGGATTCATCGTTTTGAATCAGTCCCTGCACCTCTTCCAGTGAACGCTCCGCTTCGCGCAGTTCGCGCTCCATGCGCACCTGCATTTCGCGTTGATGCTGAATGTCCTGTTCGACGCGGCTGATCTCATTGCCGTGCCGGTAGTAACGGCCCTGCACTTCGTTGAAGGCCTCGTTGGCCTCGGTCTGCGCTTCGCGATCCTTTTCGATCTCGCTTTCGACGTGGCGCAGCTGGGCACGGATCATTTCCAGCGCCGTATCCTGCTCGGCAATCTCGCGCTCGCGGTTTTCGGATTCGGTGTTGAGGATCGGTCAGACGCTCGAGGTTTTCTCGCGAGTGTCGGATGCGGTTCTCGGTTTCGCGCCGGCGCTCCTTGTATTTGGAAATGCCGGCGGCCTCTTCCAGATACACGCGCAGCTCTTCCGGCTTGGCCTCGATGAGACGCGAAATCATGCCCTGCTCGATGATGGCGTAGCTGCGCGGGCCGAGGCCGGTGCCCAGAAAGATGTCGGTGATATCGCGGCGCCGGCAGCGGGTGCCGTTCAGGAAGTAGCTGGACTGTCCGTCGCGCGACACCTGGCGCTTGATGGAAATCTCGCTGTATTTGGCGTATTCGCCGCCCAGGCTGCCGTCGCTGTTGTCGAAGACCAGTTCGATGAACGCCTGCCCGACCGGCTTGCGCGAGGAGGACCCGTTGAAGATGACGTCTTCCATCGAATCGCCGCGCAGGTGCTTGGCCGAGGTCTCGCCCATGACCCAGCGCACGGCGTCGATGGTGTTCGACTTGCCGCAGCCGTTGGGACCGACGACGCCGACCAGGTTGCTGGGCAACGGGATGGTGGTCGGATCGACGAAGGACTTGAATCCGGCCAGCTTGATTTTGGAAAGACGCATACGGCTCTACTTTCGCGCTCGATGATGTTCAGGAAGGACACTCTACACGGGATGGTAACTGGAGCACACAATAGAATGACACTCCGATGACGGCCGGCTGCCTGTCGAAACCCCCTGCTCTGAGGCCGGGGCTTGTTATATAATCCCCATCCTTTGCAACTTTTTGATTTTTATCGGAATCGTCGATGCCTACCCAGCCCAGCAAGGACCTTCAGACCTTCGACAACCCCCAGTCGGAGCGGGATTATACCATTCGCATCCGCGTCCCGGAGTTCACCTGCCTGTGCCCGATGACCGGCCAGCCGGACTTCGCGACCCTGCACCTGGAATACGTCCCGGACCGCCTGTGCGTGGAGCTCAAGGCGCTCAAGCTGTATGTCTGGTCCTTCCGCGATGAAGGCGCCTTTCACGAGGCTGTCACCAACCGCATTCTGAACGACCTGGTGACCGCGATCAGCCCCCGCTTCATGCGCCTGACCGCCGAGTTCAACGTCCGCGGCGGCATCTACACCACCGTGGTCGCGGAACACCGCGCGGCCGACTGGCAACCGCCCCAGCCCGTCCATCTCCCCTGAACGGCCGTGGCTAACCGTGAAGCGTGATGCGGACCCGATCGACTTGATCGCAGGGCCGCCATTGCGGTCACAGGGACACTGAGCGGCGGCCCCTTTGCCCTCCGACCTGCAGCTCGGCATCGACTTCGGCACCTCGGGCGTACGCCTCTGCGTACGCGATCCGGACGGCGGCATTCACGCCCGGGCCGCCCTGCCGCTGCCCCCGCCCATCGGCGGCGAGGACGTGCCCGAACGCTGGCGGCAGGCGCTGATCGTGCTGCTCGGCCGGATACCTGCCGAACTGCGCGACGCCATCGACACCATCTGCGTGGACGGCACCTCGGGCACCCTGCTGCTCTGCGACCCGCATGGCGAACCGCTGACGCCGGCGCTGATGTACGACGATGCGCGGGCTCGCGAAGAGGCCGCACGTATCGCCCGGGTCGCACCGCTGCAAAGCGGTGCGCACGGCGCGACCGCCAGCCTGGCCAAGCTGATGTGGCTGCAAAAGCATGTTGCATCCGACCGGCCGGTGCACGCGCTGCACCAGGCGGAGTGGATCACGGGGCTGCTGCTCGGCCGCTTCGGCGCGGGGGACGAAAACAATGCGTTGAAACTCGGCTACGACCCGGTACGGCGTACATGGCCGGCCTGGCTGGACGAGCTCGACATCCCGCGCGGATGGCTGCCCGACGTCCATCCGGCCGGCACGCCGCTGGGTACCCTGTCGATCTATGCGGCGCGCACCCTGGGCCTGCCGTTTCGCGTGCGCATCGTGGCCGGCACCACTGACAGCCTGGCGGCGGTGCTCGCCACCCCGGCCGCAAAACCGGGTGATGCCGTCACCTCGCTGGGCAGCACCCTGGCCCTGAAGGTCTATGCACCCCATCCCGTATTCGCACCCGAATACGGCATCTACAGCCACCGCCTCGGTGACCGCTGGCTTGCCGGCGGCGCCTCCAACGCCGGCGGCGCGGTGCTGCGCCAGTTCTTCAGCCCCGAGCGGCTCGCCGAACTTTCGGAACAGATCGATCCCGAAGTACCGACCGACCTGGACTACTATCCCCTGCCCCGGCCCGGCGAACGCTTTCCCCATGCCGATCCGGAACGCCAGCCACGGCTGACGCCACGCCCGGAAAACGATGCCGTCTTTTTACAGGGCATGCTGGAAGGATTGGCGCGCATCGAGGCGGAAGGCTACCGGCGCCTGCAGGCAGCGGGCGCGCCGCCCGTGCAGCGGGTGTACAGCCTGGGCGGCGGCGCGGTCAACGAGGCGTACCGGCACATTCGTCAGCGCCATCTCGGCGTGCCGGTCGAATCGCTGCCAGAGGCTCAGGCGGCCTGCGGGGCGGCACGGCTCGCCGCGGATGGCATAATGCCGGCTGGATCAAATCAGGGAGACAACGCGTGATCTCGAATTTCGCTCGCGGGCTGCAATTCACCCTGCGCGGTTTCGGCACCATCAACCAGCCCGGTCTGCGCCGCTACGTCGTCATTCCCTTGTTGATCAACCTGGTGTTGATCTCGCTCGGCACCTATTACCTTGCGCGCGAGTTCGAAACGCTGATGCAGCATCTGCTGCCAGATTGGCTGAGCTGGCTGCAATGGCTGCTGTGGCCTTTGTTCGTGCTGACCCTGGCGCTGGCGGTGTTCTACCTGTTTACGCTGGTCGCCAACGTGGTGGCGGCGCCTTTCAACGCCTTTCTGGCCGAGGCGATCGAGGCCCGCAGGCGCGGCACCCCGCCGCCCACCGATTACAGCCTCAAGGGCATGCTGCGCATGGGCTGGATCGGCATCAAGGCCAGTCTGCAGATGCTGGTCTACCAGCTGGTGCGGGCCATTCCGCTGCTGATCATTTCCCTGATCCCCGTGGTCAACGTGATTTCGCCGCTGTTGTGGTTCCTGTTCGCCGCCTGGGTGCTGCCGCAGCAGTATCTGACCTACCCGGCGGGCAACCACGGCCTGGACTTCCGCGCCCAGCAGGCACGTCAAAAGGGGCATGAGAAGGATATGCTCGGCCTGGGCACAGGCCTCGCGGCGATGACCATGATACCGGTGCTGAACTTCATCTCGATTCCGGTCGGCGTGGCCGCCGCCACCCTGCTGTGGGTGGAACGAATGCCGGCGGAAGCCGGTTCGGACTGAGGGCGCTCAGCTCAGAAAGGCGCGCAGCCGGGACACGCCCTCGCGCAGCGAATCGAGATCGGTGGTATAGGCGAACCGCAGATGATCGCGGGCGCCGTGCGCGCCGAAATCGATCCCCGGCGTGACCGCCACGCTGGCTTCCTCCAGGAGGCGCTGAGCGAACACGAAACTGTCCTGGGCCAGCTTCCGGCTGCGCGCATAGACGTAGAACGCCCCCTGCGGCATGGCCGGAACTTCGAAACCCAGCTCGAGCAATGCCGGTACCAGATAATCGCGGCGTGCCTGAAATTCGCGCCGTCGTTCCTCGACGATCGTCAGGGTCGCATCGTCGAAGGCCGCCAGCGCGGCGTACTGGGCCGGTGTCGAAGGCGCCAGAAAAAGATTCTGCGCCAGCTTGTCCAATTCAGGGACATAGGCTTCCGGCGCCACCGTCCAGCCAAGTCGCCAGCCGGTCATGCCGAAATACTTGGAAAAGCTGTTGATCACGAACAGCTGATCGGAAATCGACAGCGCCGTCGTGACCGCGTTGCCCTCTTCGTACACCAGTCCGTGATAGATCTCGTCGACGATCAGCCGTCCGCCTTTGGATTCCACAAAATCGGCCATGGCGGCCATCTGCGGCTGGTAAATCACGGTCCCGGTGGGATTCGAAGGCGATGCCACCAGTGCGGCCACGGCACGTCCCGACCAATGCGCCCGCAGCAGGTCGGGCGTGACCTGATAGTCCGTCTCGGCGGTGACGGGAATCGATTTTGCCCGCCCCTCGAACAGACGCACGAAGTGACGGTTGCAGGGATAGCCGGGGTCGCTCATCAGCACCTGGTTGCCCGGATCGACGAGCGCGGCCAGCACCAGCAACAAGGCACCGGAAGCACCCGGCGTCACCACGATTCGTTCGGGTGCGACTTCCACGCCGTAACGTTGCCGATAAAAACCCGCAATCGCCTCGCGCAACGCCGGCAAACCTGTGGCCGGAGTGTAATGCGTATGCCCGGCGCTCAGCGCCTCGTGCCCGGCCTGGATAATCGGTTCGGGTGTCGGAAAATCCGGCTCGCCGATTTCCATATGGATGATATGACGCCCCTTGCGTTCCAGGTCACGGGCGCGGGCGAGCAGTGCCATGACATGAAATGGCTGGATCTCCGCCATGCGGGCGGACAGCGGTAAGGGGGTATGCATGCGCCCGATGGTAGCACGCACCGATGTCAGGAAACATGCACCGGACAACAAGCCCGGTTTAGGTCAATGAATGATGGTGGAGGCCTTGCGAATCAGATCCTGAATGCGGCACACGTACTGACCGAAGATGAAGATCTGCTCCGGCGTGACGTAACCTTCCTTGAAAGGTTTCTGCCGGCCGTGCTGCAGCAGAAAAGTACCGTTGGTGGAACCGAGATCCGCAAGGTACAGTCTGTTGCCCAGCACGACCAGCTCCGCATGATGCGCGCTCACGGTCTGGTCCACGATGCGAATCGGCGCCTTGCGCCCTATCAAGTAAGTCCCGTCACTTACGCCGGAGAATGGCACTTTCAACCTCCTGGTTGAACAATTGTTATGGTTTTTGGTTAGTCCACTCCTCCGACGGGATAACTATAACCATTCGATGCGGCGTTTCTACTGGATGGGGGAAAGAAAATTCGAAAAGTGTGAAGGGCATCACGAAACAAATCTAACTGCGGCGTTTGACGTGACGCGCAAGGCGTTGCTTCTTGCGCGCCTGACGCGGCGTCAACAGGTTGCGTTTGCCGGCATACGGATTTTCGCCGGTACGAAAATCCAGCGCGATCGGCGTGCCGACCAGCTTGAGCTTGTCCCGGAAAAAATTGCTCAGATAGCGCTTGTAACTGTTCGGTAGCTGGTCTGTCTGGTTACCGTGAATCACGATGCGCGGCGGGCACTGTCCCCCCTGGTGCGCATAACGCAGCTTGATGCGGCGGCCACGCACCAGCGGCGGTTGATGCATGGCGACGGCGGCCTCCAGCAACTGGGTCAGGCGGGAGGTGGAGAATTTCCCCATCGCCGAACGATAGGCACGCTGGATGGCTTCGTACAGCAATCCCACGTTGCTGCCATGCAAAGCCGAGATGAAAAACCGTTCGGCGAAATCGGCGAAGCTCAACCGGAGGTCGAGGTCACGCCTGACCGCCTCGCGCTGTTCTTCGTCGAGTCCGTCCCATTTGTTGATCGCCAGCACCAGAGCACGGCCCCGTTCCAGCGCCAGGCCCAGCAAATGCGCATCCTGTTCGCTGATGCCTTCACGCGCATCCAGGACCAGCACCACCACGTGCGCATCCTCGATGGCCTGCAGTGTCTTGATGATGCTGAATTTCTCCAATGCCTCGCCGACACGCGCCCGACGCCGCACACCTGCGGTGTCGATCAGCGTGTACAACTGGTCGTCGCGCTCGAAAGGAATGTAGATGCTGTCGCGGGTGGTACCGGGTGCGTCGAAGGCGATCACACGCTCCTCGCCCAGAATGCGGTTCACCAGCGTGGATTTGCCGACGTTGGGACGTCCGACGAAGGCCAGGCGAATCCCTCGCTTGTCCGCCTCCTCGGCGGCTTCTTCCTCCACTGCCCCCGGCAAACTGCCGAGCACTTCCTCGATCAGCGCGGAAACACCGCGTCCGTCAGCGGCCGCAATCGCCCGCAGCTGCCCGATGCCGAGGGCATAAAATTCGGCCGCGGCCTGATCGGGGTCCGTACCGTCCGTCTTGTTGACGGCAAGCCAAACCGGCTTGCCGGCGGCACGCAACTCGGTCGCGATTTCCTGATCGCCCGGGGTCATGCCCTCACGGGCGTCGACCAGCATGATCACGGCGTCCGCTTCCTGAATCGCCTGACGGCTCTGCGCCGCCATGAAGTGCTCGACGCCTTCGTGCTGGAGCTCCAGCCCGCCCGTGTCCACCACGATATAAGGACGGGAGCCCAGCTTGCCCGTACCGTACTGGCGGTCGCGCGTCAGGCCTGGGAAATCGGCCACCAGCGCATCCCGCGAACGGGTCAGGCGGTTGAACAGCGTCGACTTGCCCACGTTGGGGCGGCCTACGAGTGCGATGACGGGAAGCATTGCGGTCCGGGTTGTCCAAAAAGTCGTTTATTGTCGCATATTACCGAGCCCGCTCACCGACAGGCCGTTCAGGCTCAGACGGTTGCGCCGCCATTCGAAGTGGGTGGTGTACATGCCGTGGTCGCGCTGCATATAACCCTGGCTCAACCACAGACTCAACTGCCGGTCGGCCTCCTCGGCCGCACGCAGATCGATCTCCTCACGGGCCAGCGGCGGCGGATGCCGTCGCTTCTCGGCCGCGAGTTCGCCGGCCATCCTGCCCGCCGCCCTGATACGCAAGGCATTCTCGAGTTGCGTGCGCAACAACGACGCGGAAACGGCCAGGTCGCCCCGGACCTGCAGACCGGTATCCGCCGCCCGCGCGGCGGACTGGGGTTTCGGTATTACCACATTGGCACGCCCCCGGATAATGCCGTTGTCGGTCTTCAGCACGAAGGGGGCCACGCGCAGCGACGCGCCGGCGAGCAGAGTGTCCAACGATCCCGGTTGCAGTGCCTGCGACCGTTCATGGTCCAACCATGCACCGAGCACCGGAGCGTGGTCCACGTCGATCCCCGCCTTCAGGTCGCCGAGCACGCCCGTGGGAATCACGAGATCATCAAGACGCAGGATCAGATGCAGGGTCGGTGCGCCGGCACCCTGCTCCACCCGGGTGCGGACGGCGCCGTTGCGGAAGGCGACCCGGCCATTCCGGCCCTGAAAGCCGAGCCGTTTCAGGGCCAGACGGACTTCCTGTGGCACCGCATTCCGGCCTCGGTAATCCCAGACCAGGCCGGCGACCGACAGCCTGTGGCCGCGCCATGCCAATACCAACTGCGGCAGGGAACCTGACGAGGTACTGCGTTCGCCGTCCTGCAAAAACCAGAACCAGCCGTCCTCTGGGCCGGCAACCACCGTCTGCCCCGGCCGCCAACGTGAAAAGACACCGCCGGGTCCGACCCAGCTGACGCCGCGCAAGACGACGCGCCCGGCCGGCGGTTCGCCAAAGGCCAGCGTCGAAACCACGCGCGCGCCGTACCAGCGGGCGCCGCCGCCCGGTATGGGCACGCGTTGCCAGCCGGTACGGATATGCTGATCAAGCACCAGAGCAGGAAAATCGCCGTCATGCGGAACGATCACATAACGTTGCGACACGCTGAACGGCGCCCGTCTGGAAGCGGCGAGTTGAATCGATGCGGGGAGCTGCCGGCCCAGGGCCAGCAGGTTGCGGCTCAGGCCGTCGGCCAGCCGGCCGGTATACCAGGCGGCGAAGATCAGATAGGCGAACAGCAGCGCCGCCACACCCAGCATGGCCCCTTCGATCAGGCGGCGTCGAAAAGTGGCGGTATCCGTGATCATCCGGCTGCCTCCTTATGAGACAGCCCGCTGGCTCATGAGCTCAGAAAGCCGGGCAAGGGCCTGGAAGGCGGAACGGAACCGACTCGCTGAACCGCCGTCAACCAGCCCCACTCGTTATAAAAATAGACCATATCGCCGACCGCAAGCGGCGTATCCAGTATGCTGCTTTCCCCTACCTGGTCGCGCGCCACGAGGTGGCCGTCGTACTTGGACAGCCAATGCACGTAACCGTTGTAATCGGCGACCACGATGTAGTCGCCGCTCAGTGCCGGCGCGGTGATTTCGCGGTATTTCAGCTTGGTCTGCTTCCACAGGCTGGCGCCGGTATTGCGATCCAGCGCCCACACGTCACTGTCGGCGTCGCTCAGGTAAATGTTGTGCTCGCCTACCGTCAGGCCTTGATAGGAGGACATGGCGCGCGACCACAGCAGCTTGCCGTCGCTGATGTTCACGGCGCCCACGCGCCCCTGATAGGTGGCCACGTAGGCCACGCCGTCACGGATGTCGATATTGCCGTCGATATCCACTATGCGGGAGATCTCGTTGCGGCCCTGCGGCGTGGCGATAGTGGTTTCCCAAAGCACCCTGCCCGTATCCAGGGTGAAGGCGAGCAGCTTGCCGTTGTCGAAACCGGCGATGACCGTATTGCCCTGCACGTGCGGCGAACTCATGCCGAACAGGCTGAGTGCCGGCGTCTTGCGGCCGCCGACCCACAGAATCTCGCCGCTGCCGCTGGACAGGCCGGCGATCTTGCCGTCCATGCTGCGCACCACCACCGTACCGAGATGAACGTCGGACATGGACATCACGATGCTGCTCATCTGGGTACGCCACAGTTCCTCGCCGTTTTTGGCGCGGATTGCGACGGCCTGGCCGCGTCCCGTACCGTAAATCAGCAGACCGTCGCCGCCCTTGAGGCCGCCGGTGATACGGTCGCCCGTTTTCACCGCCCACACCTGATCGCCGTTCTTGGCGTCATAGGCCTTGATATCCCCATCCAGCGAAGCGACATAGATCACGCCGTCGCTGAGGTAGGGTTTGAGCTGATAGTAAAGCCCCTGGGTGCCGGTACTGGTATCACGCTGCCAGACATGCCGCACCTTGAGCGTGGTCTCGAACTGGGTCAGCGGGCTCGGCGGCGCTGCATTGTCGCCGGAAAACAGGCTGCAGCCCCCCGTCAGCAGGACGGCTGCGAACAGAACTAAATACTTCATGGTTTCTCTGGCTGTGGAGTATCAGAGGTGCCGACGTCGGCCAGTTTCATTTGCAGGTATTCAGAGGCATGCCCGCCGGCGGCGACCATAGCCTGCTGGTAGGCCGTATGGGCCTCCTTGAGCTGTCCGCGCGCGCGGTAGATATCACCCTTGAGTTCCGCGACCAGCGGAAGGTAGGCATTGGGGAAGTCGCCGTCCAGGCGTTTCATCGCCTCGTCGTACTTTTTCTGCGCCACCAGCACGCGTGCCAGGCGGATTCGTGCAACTTCGCGCACCTGCGGCTCGCTGGCATGCTCGTTGGCCCAGGTGAGAATCGCTGCGGCCTTGTCCAGATCGTTGGCGTCGGCGGCCAGCTTGGCCATGTGCAGGGCGGCCAGCGCCGCATAGGGCGTACGCTCATAACCCGACTTCAACTGCGCGTACACCTTGTCTGCCGCGTCGGCCTGTTTGTTGCCGAGGTCGTTCAACAGCGTGCCGTACAGCTGCGAGGCACTCTCCTGCTGACGCTGCTGGTAAGTGGTCCAGAATTTCCAGCCGGCGAGAATGGCGACGCCCAGCACCACGCCGATGATGATTGAGCGCCCGTTTTCCCCCCACCAGGTGCGCAGGGCTTCCAGGCGTTCTTCGTCGGTTGAATAACCCGTCATGGTTTGACTCCGTCTATAAATTCGTCAATTCAGCGCCGCATTCAGATAATCGGCCATCTTGCCGATGGAAATGCGCTGCTGCTCGGCATCCGCGGCACGCAGGTGCTTTACCGTCACTTCCTCGGCGGCCAGCTCGTCATCGGCCAGCAACAATGCCAGCGGCGCACCCGATTTGTCGGCCCGCTTCATCTGGGATTTCAGGCTGCCGCCGCCTGCATTCACCTGCAGACGCAGGTCCGGCACCTCGCTGCGCCAGCGTTCGGCCAGGGCCCAACCCTGCCGTTCCGCGGCCTCTCCCAGCATGAGCAGATAGGCGTGGGGGGCCAGCGGTTCGGGCGCAACATCCTGCGCCTCCATCAGCGCCAGCAAACGCTCGATCCCCATGGCGAACCCGGCGGCCGGTGTCGCACGGCCGCCCAGCTGTTCCACCAGACCGTCGTAGCGCCCACCAGCACAGACAGTGCCCTGCGCCCCCAGTTCATCGGTGATCCATTCGAATACGGTCAGTGAATAATAATCGAGACCCCGCACCAGACGCGGGTTGACCTGATACGAAATCCCGAGATCCTCGAGTCGTTCGCGCAACTGATCGAAATGCGTTTTGGACGCCGTATCGAGATAGTCGAACATATCCGGCGCGTTGCGGATCACTTCACGCATTTCGGGATTCTTGCTGTCGAGGATGCGCAACGGGTTGGACTGCAAACGGTCGCGTGCTTCGGCATCGAGTTTGGTTTCGTGCCGGGACAGATATTCGATCAGGTCCTTGCGGTAAACCTGGCGGGTTTCCGGCGTGCCGAGCGAATTGATTTCCAGGCGCAGGCCGGACAGGCCGAGACCGTCCCAGATCCGCGCGCACAGGGCGATGAGCTCCGCATCGATATCCGGACCCGGAATGCCAAACGTCTCCGCGCCGATTTGATGAAACTGGCGATAACGTCCCTTTTGGGGACGCTCATGGCGGAACATCGGGCCCATGTACCACAAGCGGCGCTGCTGATTGTGCAGCAGCCCATGCTCGATACCGGCCCGGACACAGCTGGCGGTACCTTCCGGGCGCAGGGTCAGGCTGTCGCCGTTGCGATCCTCGAAGGTATACATCTCCTTTTCGACGATATCCGTCACCTCGCCGATGGAACGGCTGAACAGCTCGGTCATTTCGACCAGCGGCATGCGGATTTCGTCGTAGCCGTAGGCCGTCAGCGCCGCGGTGACGACACCTTCTATGTAACGCCAGGCCGCGGTCTGGTCGGGCAGGATGTCGTGCATCCCGCGTATGGACTGGATGGATTTGGCCATCGGGAAATAATCAGTTGCCTGCCGCTGCAGGGGCAGAAATCATGAAGCGTGCGGTATGGTCCGGACGAATATGGAAGTTTTCAACCGGTTTGCCGTTGAAATCGAGTTTCACGCCTTCCGCGTTGCCGAGGAAGATATTGAAAGGTGCCGTACCGTGCACGGTGGTCTGCGTTCCCTTGCGGATCAGCCCGAACACCAGGCGATTGTCATTCGCGTCGGTGATCTCCGCCCATGAGGTCTGTACGAAATCCAGTTTGAGCGAATCGTCGCCCGGTGCCGAATGATCCGAAAAATAATCATGTGCCTGATCGGGCGTAGCAGACTGTCCTTCCTGATCCATGGCTGAAGGTGCTGACGGTTCGGTCGGCGCATTTGCCTCAGGAGACGACGGGGCGGACGATTCGGCTGGTTTGTCAGCCTCCGACGGCGAGGCGGCAGCCGGCGGTGAAGACTCGGCAGCGGACGGCTGCTCACCGTCGGCCGGCATCGCCGGTGCGGTTTCCTCGGGCGCCGCCGTTTCGGACTGGCCGGCGCCGATGGCGGTATTCGGCATGTTCGGCTGCTGCGCCGGACTGATCACATTGTTGGCAGGCTGTTGAGCGGCAGCACCGGGGGCCTGGCCATGCAGCGCAGGCTCGTTGCCCGACGCCACCGGTTGCTGGGTCGGGTTGTGTTTTGCCCACCACACGACCAGCAGGATGAGCAGCAGCAGAAAAACCAGCAGGGAGCCGGTCATCGCGCCGCGCTTGGCGCCCTGCTCCTGCTGGGTGGGATGGCGCAATTCGAGCTCCGGCGGTTCAGGTTCGACCTGCGCATAGGACTCGAGCAACGCGTTTTCGTCCAGGCCGAGGTGGCGTGCACAGGCGCGCAGATAGCCTTTGATGTAGGCAGGACCGGCAAGCCGTTCGAAATCGTTGGTCTCGAGGGCGCGGATGATGTCTACATTCAGTTTAAGCGCCTCGCCCAGTTCCTGTTCGGACAGGCCCGCCGCAACACGGCCGGCGCGCAGTTGTTCACCAGGACCGATATGCAGGCTGGTCTCAGGGTTTGTCATAGCGGCTCGGATCTCTCAGGTAGGAAGCCTCCGGCGAATCCGGGTAAAAGCGGTACAGCTTGGACGCACATACTCCCGCTTCGGTTTGGTTTCCCAGTTGCTTTTCCGTGCGCACGCACAACCAGAGGCTTTCGGGAGTCTCGACGGCAACATCCCGATAGCGCGACAAATAGGCGCGCGTGCTCAGGAAGTTATGCTCATCAAAATTGAGCTTGGCCAGCTGGAACAATGCGGAAGGCAGTCGTGGATTCCGTTGCAGGGCGCGACGGAAATACTTCTTGGCCGCCTCGGTGTCGCCGGCCTTCAGTTCACATAAACCGGCATTCGAAAGCGCGTATTCCGGCGTCTGGTAAAGAGGATTCCTGAGTGCGGTCTTGAGCTGCTCGAGTCCTTGCTTCACCTTGCCCCGGCGGCACAGAAAGGCGCCGTAGTTGTTGTGGATACCCGAATCGTCGGGAGCCAGGTCGACCGCGCGCTGGAAATAGTCATTGGCCTTGTCGTATTCGCCGAGGCGATCCATCAATACGGCATAGGCGTTGTGTGCCTGGGCGGAATCGGGATTCTGCCGCAGCGCCTTCTTGAGCTTGGTGTCGGCCAGATCCATGTTGCCGCGATTCATGTAATCGACACCCAGCTGGACGTTGATCGACGAGGCCTGATCATCCTGCTTCTGCTTTTGACGCTCCGCCTGGGTCGCGCAACCCGACAACAACAGGAGCACGGCAAACACGCTCGCTAACCGTTTCATGATGTCAACCCACCTCCTTCGATACGGGCGAAGCGCAGTTCCCGACGGCTGCGGTCGGCCACCTGCCCGACCAGCTGGCCACAGGCGGCGTCGATGTCATCGCCGCGCGTCCTGCGGGTAATGGTGTGCAGACCGGCTGCGATCAGCATGTCCCGGAAACGGTCGATCGTCGCCTGCGAAGAGCGGCGGTAACGGGTTTCCGGGAACGGATTGAAGGGAATGAGATTGACCTTTGAGGGCACGCCGCGCAACAGGCGAATCAGCTCGCGGGCGTGCGCCGGCGTATCGTTGACGCCGTCCAGCATCACGTATTCGAAGGTGATGCGCTCACGGTAGGGTTTTGCGTCCAGGAAACGGCGACAGGCCGCCATCAGTTCGGACAAGGGATATTTGCGGTTGATCGGCACCAGCTGATCGCGCAGTTCGTCGTTCGGCGCATGCAGCGAAACGGCCAGGCTGACGTCGATGGTCTCCTTGAGCCGGTCCAGGGCCGGAATCACCCCCGAGGTACTGAGCGTGACGCGACGCCGACTGATGCCGTAACCGAAATCGTCCAGCATGATGGTCATCGCATCGACCACGTTGTTGAAGTTCAGCAACGGCTCGCCCATACCCATGAGCACGACGTTGGTGATGACGCGGTGGTCGGCATCCGCATCCGGTTCGGGCTGCAGGCGCCGCTTGGCGAGCCACAGCTGGCCGACGATCTCGGCGGCCGTGAGATTGCGGTTGAAGCCCTGCCGGGCCGTGGAGCAGAAGGTGCAGTCGAGCGCGCACCCCACCTGGGACGAGATGCACAGCGTGCCGCGGTCCTTTTCGGGAATGAAGACGGTTTCGATGCAGTTGCCGTCCTCGAGACGCAGCAGCCACTTGCGGGTGCCGTCCTCGGAGGCCTGCTCCAGCGCGATCTCCGGGGCGCGGATTTCGGTTTCCTCGGCCAGACGCTGACGCAGCGCCTTACCGAGATCGGTCATTTGGGCCACATCATCGACACCGCGATGATGCAGCCACTTCATGACCTGGGCAGCACGAAAAGGACGCTCTTCCCAGGCGGAAAAAAATCCCGCAGCTGCGTATGCGTCAATCCGAGAAGGTTGACCTTTTCGTTCGTCGTCACTGCCTTACCGCGTCCTCGGACAGATCTGGTCTTCGGGGAAGAAGTACGCGATCTCCTGGGTCGCCGTCTCGGCGCCGTCGGAGCCGTGCACGGCGTTCTCGTCGATGCTCACCGCGAAATCGGCGCGAATCGTGCCCGGAGCGGCCTCCTTCGGATTGGTGGCGCCCATGATCTCGCGGTTGGCGGCGATGGCGTTCTCGCCCTCCAGCACCTGGACCATGACGGGGCCGCTGATCATAAACTCGACCAGGTCATTGAAAAAAGGACGCTCCTTATGAACCGCGTAGAACCCTTCGGCCTGCTCGCGGCTCAGATGCATCATCCGCGCAGCCACGATCCGCAGACCGGCCTCCTCGAATCGGGTGTAGATCTTGCCGATCACGTTCTTGGCCACGGCATCGGGTTTGATGATAGAAAGGGTTCGTTCGACGGACATTCACTCAACTCCGGCTATTTTTTGTGGGGTAAAACGCAAAAGCCCGCAACATACAGGCGGGCATGGACCGCGGAAATTCTACTCCGCGGCAGAGTTACAGGCAATGTATACGGGGATCCCGGGCTATTCCCGCTCCTCGATCCAGGCCATCTGGATGGCCTCCAGGATGCGCTCGCCGGAATGCGCCGGATCGTCGTCGAACTCGTCCAGATCCATCACCCATTGGCGCAAATCCACGAAATTCACGCTCCGGGGGTCGACATCGGGGTGGGTTTCGTCCAGCGCGATCGCCACATCCAGGGTATCGGTCCACTTCAATCCCATAGTTCGCCTCGCTCAGTGCTTTTCCGAGACCATGTTGATGGTGTATTTGGGAATCTCGACCACCAGGTCCTCGTCATCGACCAGGGCCTGGCAGCTGAGGCGGGAATCAGGCTCCAGACCCCAGGCCTTGTCCAGCATGTCCTCCTCGTCCTCCGTGGCCTCGTTAAGGGAATCGAGCCCCTCGCGCACATAAACATGGCAGGTCGTGCAGGCACAGGATTTTTCGCAGGCATGCTCGATCTCGATGCCGTTCTTCAGGGCGGCATCGCAGATGCTGATGCCGGGCTCGACCTCGATAACGGCCCCTTCCGGACAGATTTCCTCGTGAGGCAAAAATACCAGCTTGGTCATGGACTATCGCCTTATTCGAATTCGTGAACGTTGTGACCCGCCATGGCCGCCTTGATGCTCTGATCCATGCGCCGCGCGACGTAGAACTCGGAGGTCTTCTCCAGTTTCTGAATGGCGGTCTTGATGGCTTCCGGGTCCGGTTCGCCGGCCGCTGCAGCCAGCCTGTCGCGATCGGCCAGAATGCCTGCACGTTCTTCTTCGTTGAGCAGCTTGTCACCATCCGCCGCCAGTGCCGAGTCGATTGCCTCCAGCACGCGCTGGGCCTCGACCTGCTGTTCGCGCAGGCGGCGTGCCTCCATGTCCTCGCGGGCATGCGTCATCGAATCGGTGAGCATGCCCTCGATCTCCTCGTCGGTCAGGCCATAGGACGGCTTGACCTCGACATGGGCCTGCACGCCGGACGCGACCTCCTCGGCGGTGACGTTCAGCAGACCGTCGGCGTCGACCTGGAAGGTCACCCGGATACGCGGTGCGCCGGCCACCATGGGCGGAATGCCGTGCAGCTCGAAACGCGCCAGGGAACGGCAGTCTTCCACCAGATCACGCTCGCCCTGCAGCACGTGGATCGCCATGGCGCTCTGCCCGTCCTTGTAAGTGGTGAATTCCTGGGCGCGGGCCACCGGGATGGTGGTATTGCGCGGCACGATCTTTTCCACCAAGCCGCCCATGGTCTCGATGCCCAGCGACAGGGGGATGACATCCAGCAGCAGCATTTCATCGTCGGGCTTGTTGCCGGCCAGCACGTCGGCCTGCAGGGCGGCGCCGATGGCCACCACTCTGTCCGGATCGATATCGGTCAACGGTTCACGGCCGAAGAATTCGCCCACCATTTCCCGTACCCGTGGCACGCGGGTGGACCCGCCGACCATGACAACCTCCTGGATCTCATCGGGCGTGATGCCGGCATCGCGCAGGGCGCGGCGGCAGGAAAGCAGAGTTTTTTTGATCAGCGGTTCGATCAGGCAGTTCATCTGCGCGCAGCTAATGCAACCGTTCCAGTAGTTCAGGTCGTCGAGCTGGATGGAGAACTCCGCTTCGTCCTGATCCGTCAGTGCCTCCTTGACGGCGCAGGCGTCGCGCAGCAGCCGGCGCATCAGCTTGTGGTCGCCCTGCGCCTCGATACCCGCCTCCTCCACCATCCATTCGGCGATGGCATGGTCGAAGTCGTCCCCGCCCAGAGCGGAGTCTCCACCGGTGGCGAGCACCTCGAAGACCCCGCGGTTAAGACGCAGGATCGAGATATCGAAGGTCCCGCCGCCAAGATCGTATACCGCGATGACACCTTCCTGGCCTTTGTCGAGGCCGTAGGCGATCGCTGCGGCGGTGGGCTCGTTGAGCAGTCGGTACAGATTCAGCCCGGCAAGACGGGCGGCGTCCTTGGTCGCCTGGCGCTGCGCATCGTCGAAATACGCCGGCACGGTGATCACCGTCCCCGCCAGTTCGCCGCCCAGCGTCTCTTCCGCCCGTTGCTTGAGGGTCTTGAGGATTTCGGCAGAGACCTCCACCGGCGTCACGTCGCCCCCGGCGGTATGAATATGCGGCACCGAAGAATCGGTGGCCGCGAATTCGTAGGGCACATGCCCCGCCAGGGTCTTGATGTCCGTGGCGGCGCGGCCCATCAGGCGCTTGACCGAGGCGATCGTGTTCAGCGGATCCAGGGCGGCGTTGCGCCTGGCCTCGTAACCCACCTGCGGCGGCGCATCGGCATGGTATTGCACGACCGACGGCAGCAGATGGCGGTCTTCGGCGTCGGGCAGCGTCTCGGCCATGCCGCTGCGCACGCTGGCGACCAGCGAGTTGGTGGTACCCAGGTCGATGCCCGCCGCGAGACGATGCTCGTGCGGTACGGTCGACATGCCGGGTTCGGAAATCTGCAGCAAAGCCATAGTCGGTCGCGTGTTTTAAAGTAGTTCGTCTTCCAGTCTGGCCTGACGCGCCTGCGCCTCTTCGATGAGGCGCGCATGGAAGCGCATCTTGAGTACCGAATCCTTGGCGGCGGCGATATCCTCCGCGGCGTACTGGGCGGCAAAGGCCTCGTCGAGGGACCGTGCCTGGGTGCGGACTTCGGCGATGAACGTGTCCAGGCGGTTCAGCGCGTCCTCCGCCTCGGCGCTCTCGTCCAGGCGCTCGCGCAACTCCATCTGCTGCATCAGAAACTCGGGATCGGACGACGTCTCGCGCTCGTCGTCGAATTCCACGCCTTTCAGGTGCAGCAGATAGCGCGCCCGCAGACGCGGATCGCGCAAGGTGCCATAAGCCTCGTTCACCAACGAGGTCGCCTGCACGGACAGGCGCTTGGCCTGGGCGTCCGCACCGGCGAATCGGTCGGGATGGAGTTCGCTTTGGAGTTTTTGATAGCGGGTCTTGAGCTGGTCCGAATCGACGTCGAAGCCGACAGGTAGCCCGAACAACTCAAAATAGGATTGAGCGAAATTGAAGTCCATGGGCTGTGTGCTCAGACACTGAAGCTTTCACCACAGCCGCAACGATCCTTTTCGTTGGGGTTGTTGAACTTGAACCCCTCGTTCAGTCCTTCCTTGGCGTAGTCCAGTTCCGTACCGTCGAGATAGACCAGGCTCTTGGGATTGATGATGATCTTGACGCCGTGATCCTCGAACACCGTATCGCCTTCCTCGAGCTCATCCGCGTATTCCATAACGTAAGCCATGCCCGAACACCCGGTCGTCTTGACGCCCAGGCGCAGGCCGACGCCCTTGCCGCGTTTGGCAAGAAACGTCCGGATCCGGTCGGCGGCCTTTT
Organism: Gammaproteobacteria bacterium; assembly: GCA_037388465.1. Taxonomy (NCBI): domain Bacteria; kingdom Pseudomonadati; phylum Pseudomonadota; class Gammaproteobacteria; species Gammaproteobacteria bacterium. The sequence goes on along the minus strand of JARRKE010000036.1, from coordinate 300 downwards.
CTGTCAGGGTGATCCCCATGGATACCTTACCTCTCAGGCCGACTTTTTCTCGGCCGATGCCTCGTGTTTGCTCTGGTAGTCGTGGATGGCCGCCTTGATGGCGTCCTCCGCCAGCACCGAGCAGTGGATCTTCACCGGCGGCAGCGCCAGCTCTTCCGCGATCTGCGTGTTCTTGATCTCACCCGCTTCCGTCAGGGTCTTGCCCTTCACCCATTCGGTCAGCAGGGAGCTGGAGGCGATCGCCGAGCCGCAGCCGTAGGTCTTGAACTTGGCGTCTTCGATCACGCCCTGCTCGTTGAC
>JARRKE010000035.1 GCA_037388465.1 Gammaproteobacteria bacterium | reverse complement strand
GCCAGGGTTTCGCGCCGGGCCTTGAGTGCCTTCACCACGGCCAGCAAACCGGGCATCGGATCCTTCGTGGACGCTTGCTTTGCTTCCAGCGCCTGACTGATCCGTTGCCGTGCATATCGTCCGGCGAGCTTGCCTGACGCCTTGTTCAAGGCCTCACCCAGCACCGCGAGATCGTGGCGCTCGCCCAGGCAGTCCTGCAACCGTTTGAAGTGCCTTACCAGATCCGCCGCCTCAGGACTCAGTTCGGCGAAGGGTTCGACGAGATAACGGCAACGCTTTCCGGCGATACGCAGGGCGTGCAGCTTTGCCTCGTCCTGCCCCCCGCCGACTGCCTCCAGCCGGGCGAGAAAATCCTCCGCAAAGCCCTGCCAGGCTTCGCAGGTCGCGGTTACAAAAGGAATCCCGGCCCGGGCGGGCAGCTTGTCGATCATGCCCTCGAATCCGTTTCCCACCTGTCTGAACTGTGGCGGGATGGCGGCCACGACCTCGGCATAGGCCTTATCGCGCCGCCGCTGCAGGCGTTCTTGAAACGCCTGCACGCCGGGACGTTGGGCAGGCGTCCAACGCGCACTCAAATCCTCCAGTGCGGCGAGCAGCACCTCGGCATCGCGTCCCGCATTGGTCGTTTTGGCAAGCTGCTTCAAGGCGCGGCGCAAGCGCGGCTTGAAGGTGCTGCCCATCCAACCGCCGTATGCACGCTGCAGGCTGCGCAGACGCCGAATAGCCACCCGGAAGTCGTGCAGGGCCTCCTCATCGCTGGTCTTCACCAACCGTTCGCATGCATCACCGGCCTGCGCCAGGCGCTCCGCGAACAAGTCGCGCAACGCCTCACCCAGCGTTGCGGAAAGCAGTGGCGACATCTCGTTCATATCCGTCTCAAACCTGTGCGAACCGTTGCGCGGACTCGCCGACCCAGCGCCGCACCAGCGCCGCGCAGATCTCGGGGGCGCTTGCCTGCAAACGCTCGGCGATGGTCTTGACGCGGGGCAGCAGGGCCTGGTCACGCATCAGGTCCGCCACCTTGAAGCTCATCAGCCCGGTCTGGCGCGTGCCCAGCACCTCACCGGGGCCGCGCAGCTCGAGATCGATGCGCGCGATCTCGAAACCGTCGGTGGTGCGCCGCATGGCGTCGAGCCGGGTGCGTGCATTCTGGCTCAGCGGGCCGTGGTACATGAGCACGCAACTGCTTTGCGCCGCACCGCGCCCCACCCGCCCGCGCAACTGATGCAGTTGCGCCAGACCGAGCCGTTCCGCGTTTTCGATAATCATCAGGGATGCGTTGGGCACGTCCACGCCCACCTCGATGACCGTGGTCGCCACCAGCAGATCGATCTTCCCCTGTTTGAAAGCACCCATCACCGCTTCTTTGTCGGCGGGCTTCATGCGGCCATGCACCAGCCCGATTCGCAACTGCGGCAGGGCCTCCTGCAGCACCACATAGGTCTGCTCTGCCGCCTGGGCCTGCAAGGCCTCGGAATCCTCGATCAGGGTACACACCCAATAGGCCTGCCGTCCCTCTCGGCAGGCCTGTGCCACGCGTTCGACCACGTTCGCACGGCGTCGCTCGTCGATGGCCACCGTGGTCACGGGCGTACGGTTGGGCGGCAGTTCGTCGATCACCGAATAATCCAGATCAGCATAGGCCGTCATCGCCAGGGTGCGGGGAATGGGCGTGGCCGTCATGATCAGCTGGTGCGGGTAACGGCCGTCCTGCACGCCCTTCTCGCGCAGCGCAAGGCGTTGGTGCACCCCGAAGCGATGCTGTTCGTCGACCACCACCAGTCCGAGATCGTGAAACCCGATGTCTTCCTGGAACAACGCATGGGTGCCGACGGCGACTGCGGCCCGGCCGCTGATCAATGACTCGCACACCTTGTTGCGGGCGGCGTTTTTCAGGCGCCCGGACAGCCATACCACTTCCAGATCCAGCGGCGACAGCCAGCGCTCGAAGTTGCGGTAATGCTGCTCGGCAAGCAGTTCGGTGGGCGCCATGACCGCCGCCTGATAACCGGCCTCCACCGCAAGCAGACAGGCGCTGGCGGCAACCACGGTCTTGCCCGAACCGACATCGCCCTGCACCAGCCGCGTCATGGGATGGGTTTGTTTCAGATCGGCACGGACCTCGTCGATCACCCGGCGCTGGGCGCCGGTGAGTTCGAACGGCAGGGCCGCATGCAACGCCTGCATCAGCTCACCGGCGGCATCGACGCACGGCGCCTCCTCGCGCGTGCTGCGTTCACGCAGGCGCAGCAGACTCAGGTGATGGGCGATGAGCTCCTCCAGCACCAGCCGGGCCTGCATGGGGTGGACGCCCTCCGCCAGCCTGGCCAGATCCGCATCGCGCGGAGGACGATGTACATAGTGCAGGGCCTCGGCAAGCGTCGGAAACCCGGTCTCCGCGAGCAGGTCCGCGGGCAACAGCTCGGGCAGGTCATCGACGCGTTTGAGCGCCTCGTCGGTGAGGCGCCGCAGACTGAGCTGGTGCAGACCTTCCGTGGTGGGATAAATCGGGGTCAGGGCCGCTTCGACCTCGACATCATCACCTTCCAGGTAGGTCGTCTCGGGGTGGACCATCTCCAGCGAGTTCGGTCCGCGCCGGACCTCGCCGAAGCAGCGCACCCGGGTGCCGCGTGTCAGACGCTGCTGCTGAGTGGCATTGAAGTGGAACAGCCGCAGGGTCAACGCGCCGGTACCGTCGGCGAGGCGGCAAAGCAGGGCGCGGCGGCGGCGGAAAACGACCTCGCTGTGCTCGATCACCCCCTCCACGACCGCCTCCATGCCTGGCAGCAGGGCACCGATCGGCACCACGCGGGTACGGTCCTGATAGCGTATCGGCAGATGAAACAGCAGGTCGGGCACCGTATGGATGCCGAGGCGCGTCAAACGCTCGGCCAGCTTCGGCCCCACGCCCTTGAGCGCGGTCACCGGCGCATCGGCACCCTGCGCCACGGTGTCCGGCATACGCCCGGTCTCAGTCTCCCAGGACCAGGATCGCATCCATCTCCACACCCGCCCCCTTGGGCAACTCGGCCACACCGATGGCGGCGCGGGCGGGATAGGGTTCGCGGAAATATTCCGCCATCACCTGGTTGACCAGCGGGAAGTGGGTCAGGTCGGTCAGGAAGATATTGAGCTTGACGATGTCGGCCAGACTGCCACCGGCGGCCCGGGCAACGGCCGTGAGGTTGTCGAACACACGCCGGATCTGCGCCTCCATATCGCCCTCCACCAGTTCCATGGTCTCCGGCACCAGCGGGATCTGCCCCGAGAGATAAACCGTGTCGCCCATCCGCACGGCCTGCGAATAGGTACCGATGGCCTTGGGGGCGTCGTCGGTGGCAATGATCTGACGTGTCATGACTGCTCCGTTTCAGAATGAATGAGGCGAGAGGCTAACTCAGCACTCGGGACTTTGCACTTGCCGCCGGCGCCTCATCCCCGCATGCGGGAAATGCGCATGACTTCGGGTACGGCACGTAAATGCCGCATGATATCGGCGAGGTGATTGCGGTCGCGCACCGCCAGGGTGAAGGTGATCGTGGTCGAGGCGCTGTCGCGTTCCTCGAAGGATACGTTCTCGATGTTCGACTCCAGGGCCGCGATGCGGGTTGCGAGCGCGGCCAGCACGCCGCGCTGGTTCACCGTCACCACGCGGATCGAGACCGTGAATTCCTGTGCGCCGTCCGATTGCCACTGCATGCTGATCCAGCGGTCGGGCTGGTCGCGGAAGTCGGCGACGTTGCGGCAGTTCTCCCGATGGATCACCAGGCCGCGGCCGGCGCTCATGATGCCCACGATGGGGTCGCCGGGGATCGGGTGGCAGCAGCGCGCGAAACTGACCACCATACCCTCGGTGCCCTGCACTGCCAGGGGCTTGTGCACCTCCGGCGTCGTGCCTTCTGGCTGGGGTTCCTGGTCGGCGAAGCGGCGCGCGACGATCTGCGCCATGCGGTTGCCCAGCCCGATGTCGCGCAGCAGCTGGTCGAGGCTGTCGAGCTTCAGCTCCGCCAGCTGCGCATCGATCCGGTCCTGCGGCACCTGCTCCAGCGTCAGGCCGAATCCGGACAGGGCCTTGTCCAGCAAGCGCCGCCCCAGCGTATTGGCCTCGTCCTCGCGCAGGTTCTTGAGGAAATGGCGGATGCTCGAACGCGCCCGCGCGGTGACCACGTAACTGAGCCAGGCGGGATTCGGGCGGGCGCCCGGCGCGGTGATGATCTCGACGGTCTGGCCGCTCTCGAGCACCGAGGACAGCGGCGCCAGACGACGGTCGATCTTGGCCGCGACGCAGGTGTTGCCGACGTCGGTATGCACGGCATAGGCGAAGTCGACCGCGGTGGCGCCGCGCGGCAGTTCCATGATCTCCCCTTGAGGTGTGAACACGTACACCTCGTCGGGAAACAGGTCGACCTTGATGTTTTCCAGGAACTCGATGGAGTTGCCGGTGCTCTGCTGAAGCTCGAGCACCTGCTTCAGCCATTCGCGGGCGCGCGCCTGGGCGCGCGCGCTGTACTTGTCGCCGCTCTTGTACAGCCAGTGCGCGGCGATGCCGCTTTCCGCCACCCGGTCCATCTCCTTGGTGCGGATCTGCATCTCTATGGCAATGCCGTGGGGCCCGAACAGCACGGTGTGCAGCGACTGATAGCCGTTGGCCTTGGGAATGGCGATGTAATCCTTGAAGCGTCCCGGCACCGGCTTGTACAGGTTGTGCAGCACGCCCAGGGCGCGGTAGCAGGTGTCCACATCGTCCACCACCACGCGCACCGCGAACACGTCGTAGACCTCGTTGAACGAGATCTGCTTCTGGCGCATCTTGCGATAGATGCTGTAGAGGTTTTTTTCGCGCCCGTAGATATGGGCCTCGATATGACTGTCCTCCATGCGCTGCACGATGCTGGACTCGATCTTCTGCAGCACTTCCTTGCGATTGCCGCGCGCCTTGGCGACGGATTTTTCCAGCACCCGATAACGCATCGGGTACATGGCCTGAAAGCTCAGCACCTCGAGTTCACGGCGCAGCGTGTTCATGCCCAGACGCTGGGCGATGGGGGCATAGATGTCCAGGGTTTCGCGCGCGATGCGCCGCCGCTTGTCCGGACGCAGGGCGCGCATGGTGCGCATGTTGTGCAGACGGTCGGCCAGCTTGATGAGGATGACGCGCAGATCCTGCACCATCGCCAGCATCATCTTGCGGAAGTTCTCCGCCTGCGCCTCGGCGCGGGACTCGAACTTGAGGTGGGTCAGCTTGCTGACCCCGTCGACAAGGTTGGCCACCTCCTCGCCGAACTCCTCCACCAGGCGTTCCTTGGGAACGTGCGAGTCCTCCATCACGTCGTGGAGGATGGCGGCCATGATGCTCATGTGATCCATGCGCATCTCGGCCATGGTCTTGGCGACCGCGAGGGGATGGTAGATGTAGGGCTCGCCCGACATGCGGGTCTGCCCTTCATGGGCCTCCGCGCCGAACAGATAGGCGCGGTAAACGTCTCTTATCTCGGGGGGTTCGAGATAGGTTTCGAGAATGGCACAGAGGTCACTGCACAGAATGCGCGTGGCGTCCTGCGAGCCGTACGAGGCGAGGCTGCCTGCGCTCTCCGCCATGGAATAACCCGCGCATCGGATCAGAAGTCCGTGCGCTCGTCCTCGATAACCAGCGGTTCCGGCTCGGGCTTGGCGGGGAGGACATCCTCCTGATCCAGAATCTCGGGGCCGATGCGGTTCTCGGCGATCTCGCGCAAGGCCACCACCGTAGGCTTGTCGTTCTCCCACTCGACCAGGGGCTCCATACCCATGGCGACCTGGCGGGCGCGCTTGCTGGCTACCAGAACGAGGTGAAAGCGGTTGTCCACCTTGTCCAGGCAGTCTTCGACCGTAATGCGGGCCATGTGCTACTCCTGTCAAAAATCCAAAGAGAAATAATCAATTATTGTAAGTCAAGGGCCGGCCTCAGGCCAGCAGCGACTCGATCAGGGCGCGGTGACGCACCTGCTGAGCCTCCAGCCTGAGCCGGTGGGCACGGAACAGGACGGCCAGATTGGCGAGGGCCTCCTCGAAATCGCCGTTCACCACCAGGTAATCGTACTCGTGATAGTGGGACATCTCGTTGACGGCGTCGCGCATGCGCCGGGCGATGACCTCGTCCGGATCCTGGCCGCGACCGCGCAGCCGGGTCTCCAGGACATCCAGCGAAGGCGGCAGGATGAACACCGACACGCAGCCCGGCATGCAGCGGCGCACCTGCTGAGCTCCCTGCCAGTCTATTTCCAGGATCACGTCCTTGCCGGCAGCGAGCTGCTCCTCCACTGCCGCCCGGGAGGTGCCGTAGAAGTGGTCGAACACCCGCGCATGCTCCAGGAAATCGCCGTCCTCGATCATGCCCAGGAAGCGATGCTCGTCCACGAAATGATAATCGCGGCCATTTTCCTCGCCGGGCCGCGGCGCCCGGGTGGTATGGGAAACCGAAATCTGTACGTTGTCCAGGCGCGAGACCAGCGCGTTGACGAGGCTGGTCTTACCCGCCCCGGAGGGCGCCGACACGATATAAAGAATGCCCTTGGCCATCGGTGAAGCTTACCAGACTGCCGGCGGTATACCGCAAGCGCGTCCATACCGTTTCGTTCACGGTGCACCGCGCCCCGCCAACAGGTTGTACAGCCAGGCAAACACGGCACCGCCCACCAGACCGTCGAAGAAGGCCCAGATCAGACCGATCAGGCTGCCTTCGGGACTGATGTTATAGCCACGGTATATCTGGCCCAGCCAAGTCACCTGCCCGGTGGCGCCGTCGAAGGCCATGATCCACCAAGTCAGGAAGAACACCCCAAACCCCCACACCAGGGCGCAGGTCAGCGCGAAGGCCTTGATATTGAAGCGCATGGCTTGTCTCCTTAATTGAGGTATGTGCCCGTGTTATGTAGCTCAGGAACACCAAACCGGCAGCCGATTCCACTATCGCACCCCGCGCTTCCCGGTTGGGATCGCATCGAGGCGGGCACGCCGATCATCTATTGATCTACGTCAATTTTGGTCTACATTCACCCTGAATCTTTCCCGCGTTTCCGAGTCAACATAAAACAGCGGCGGGCAGGATGCCGCACGATGGGACGAGTCGGCATTTGCAGTCTTCACTTAACGGATACCGGGCAGGGAGACATTCGATCGGTATGTGTCGTTTCGAGGATACCTTACGCAGCTGGACACCGGTCCTCATGGGCGTGGCTCTCTGCATGCTGCTGATCGTGCTCGGGCCGGCAATGTCCCGCGCGACCCATGCCCAGCCCGGATTCATCATGTCGACCATCGAATCCCTCGGCAATCAGATTGACTCCGAAGGCAGGGCGGCCTTCGATGCGTTCGGGATACATGTACACGTCGTCGCCCCTTCGGCTTTCGCCGACAGCCAGCACCCTTTCGAACAGGCCGAACCCGACAGCGCGGAATCGAATGACGGCCGCCTGGAATTGCCCGCCATGCTGATGCTGCTGATTTTCTATCTGCTGCTTGCGGCTCAATTGCGGCGCACCTCGTCCGCCTATCCCCGCCTCAAGCTATACACCACTCTTCTCGCCAGCCCGCTTTACCTGAGTACCCAGCGCCTGCGCATCTAGGCCGCAGGCCGCCTCTTGCTGTGCTTTTCCACCTGCGGCATCCGCGCCGCGTACACCGCGATTCATCCGTATAGCCATGTCCAAGAACCTGGAGGGCATCATGAAATTCAAGACGTTACTCACACAAAAAGTTTTGTCGGCCAGCGGCGGCCTGTTGCTGCTCGCCGGCCTGGCACCGGCCGCACATGCCGTGCCGAGTTTCGCGCGCCAGTTGGGCGTGTCATGCTCGGCCTGCCACACCGTCTATCCGCAACTCACCCCATTCGGCCGGCGCTTCAAGGCGCTCGGCTACACCATGACCAACGGGGAATCGATCACCCAGGAGCGCAACAAGGTAACCGACCTGAACATCGACAAGTACCCCCCGCTGTCGCTGATGATCCAGGTGGCCGATTCGGTCATCAACAAACACCAACCCGGTTCACAGAAGAACAATGCCCAGCTGCCCACGCAGATGAGCCTGTTCTACGCCGGCCGGATCAGCCCCAAGGTCGGCAGCTTCATGCAGCTGACCTATGACGGCGCCGAAGACCACATCAGCCTCGACAACACTGACGTCCGTTTCGCGGATCAGACCAACATCAAGAACAATGACCTGATCTACGGGGTGGTGCTGAACAACAGCCCGACAGTGGGCGATCTGTGGAATTCGACCCCCGCCTGGGGCTATCCCTATGCCACGCCCAATACCGGCGTGACCGGCCCGGATTACGCCACCCAACTGGATGGGCAACTCGCCCAGCAGGTTGCCGGCCTCGGTGTTTACGGTTTCTGGAACGGCTGGTTGTACGGCCAGGTCAGCGCCTACCGTTCGTCGCAGCTCGGCAACCAGGACGGCAGCAACACCGCCTCCTCACCCGGCCTGAACACCGGCGACAACCCCCACCTACTGGCGGGCGAGGCGCCCTACTGGCGGCTGGCGCTGGAGCATAACTGGGGCAGCAACTCCTGGGAGGTCGGCACCTACGGCATGGACACCAAGGTCTATACCCAGGGCACCGACGGACCGACCGACAAGTATCTGGATACGGCCGTCGACACCCAGTATCAGTACCTGGGCAACAACAACACGGTGACAGTGCATGCCACCTACATCCACGAGAAGATGAATATGGATGGCTCCTATGCCGCAGGGGCGGCCTCCTCGTCCTCCGACCATCTGGACACCGCCAAGATCGACGCCACCTATTTCAACAACAGCGAATACGGCGGCACCCTAGCGTACTTCAACACCACCGGCAGCACGGACCCCCTGCTGTTCTCGAACGGCGTCACCGGCAAGCCCGACACCTCGGGCTGGATCGCCGAACTGGATTACGTGCCGTGGGTGAATACCAAGTTCGCCCTGCAGTACATCGGCTACGACAAGTTCGACGGATCAAGCTCGAACTACGACGGCAGTGGCCGCAGCGCCTCGGACAACAACACGATCTCCCTGGGCGCGTGGTTGATGTACTGATCCGGAAAAACTGCTCAGGACGAGCTTGATCTGTGCTGTGGGGCACCCAGGGATGGGTGCCCCACGGCATTTATCTAGGCGTGTTTGATCTCGGCCCAGCGTTTTTCGAGACGCTGTACCGATACCGGCCCCGGTGTGCCGAGTTCCTGCGCGAACAGCGAAACCCGCAGCTCCTCGATCTGCCAGCGGTACGCCTGCAGCCCATCCGAAATCCTGCCTTTTGCCACCGCCGCTTCCAGGGCCTGTTTGCAGCGCGTCCACAACGGCTCCACTTCCAGCCGGCTGCGCCGATCCCGGCCCGGATCCCGTTCAAGTTTTTCCAGGCGACGCTCGACCGCGGTCAGGTAGCGCTGCAGATGCGGCAGCGCCTCAGGTGGCGTCGCGCTCACGAACCCCGGATAGATCAGGTGCTCAAGCTGGTCACGGACATCATTGACCGCCTCCAGCCAGGCCATGGGGATATTGCCCTTGAGCGCCTTGCGCACACGCCCGAAGGCCGTCAATGATCGACTCACCTGTTCGGCGATCTCGTTGGCCTCGGCGACCAGCCGTGAACGACCGGCCTCCAGACGGGCTTCGAAGTCGGACTGCGTGCGGGGCAGCGGCTCAGCCAGGAACGCGCGCGCCAGCGCGGCATCGACGATGTCGTCCTTCAGCGCTTCGCAGCGACCGATGCTGGCGAACTGCAGGCAGGATTGCTGGATATCCGGCAGGTTCTTGTGCAGGTACTTCACCTGCTCGCGCAGCTCCAGACGCAACAGGCGGATCAAGCCGCTCCGCAAGGCGGTCTGCGCCTTCTCCGCGCTGTCCACGATGCGCAGCGCCAGACGCTCGCCCTCCACCGTCAGGGTGGGATAGCCGGCCAGCTTCAATCCGCGGCTCTCGATCTCCACGGTCTCCGGCAGATCGCCGAAGTCCCATGCGGTGACCTCGTCGCGTTCCAGACTCGAGGTCGGCAACGCCTCGAAGGTCTCGGCCACCCGGCCTTCCAGCCGGGCACGCAGCGCTTCCAGATCCCGGTCCGCCGCCAGCGGTTTGCCCTGACCGTCGACCACCTCGAACCGCATACGCAGATGTTCGGGCAGCGCGGCTTCGTCCCATTGCTCCCGCGGCACCTCGACCCCGGTCATGCGCTGGAGCTGATGCGTCAGGCGCTCCAGCAGATCACCCTCCGCGAACGGCAGGGCGCTTACGCAGGCGCGCGCGAAATCCGGCGCCGGCACGAAACTGCGCCGCAGCGCCTTGGGCAGACCGCGGATCAGGGTGGTGACCTTTTCCTCCAGCAGACCGGGCACCAGCCAGGCGCAGCGCTGCGCATCCACCTGATTGAGCACCGGCGCGGGCACCACCAGGGTCACGCCGTCCGCCTCGCTGCCCGGTTCGAGCTGGTAGTGCAGCGGCAGGCGCAGACCACCCGGGAAGGTCAGGCTGTCCGGGAAGCGTTCGCCCGTCACCTCCAGGGCCGCATGCTGCATCAACGCCTCGCGGGTCAGGAACAACGCCTTGGGGTGCTCGTGCTCGTAACCGCGGCGCCATTTCTCAAAGGCCGCGCCGTTGTTGATCGCGGGTGGCAGCTGACGGTCGTAGAACGCAAACAAGGTTTCCTCGTCGACCAGGATGTCGCGCCGCCGCGCCTTGGCCTCCAGCGATTCGATGTCCTCGATGAGATCGCGGTTGTGGTGCAGGAAGGGCGCATCGCTGCGGTAGTCCCCGTACACCAGGGCATGGCGAATGAACAGCTCGCGCGCCTCGCGCGGATGCGTCCTGGCGTAATCGACCCGTTTGCGGGGATTCACCACCAGCCCGTACAGGGTCTGGCGATCGTAGGCCACCACGCGTGCGGGCTTTTGCTCCCAGTGCGGTTCGTGGATGTGGTGCTTGAGCAGATGGGCCCCCAGCGACTCCAGCCATTCGGGCTCGATCCGTGCCACCGTGCGTGCATACAACCGGGTGGTTTCGGTCAGCTCCGCTGCCATCAGCCATTTCGGCGCGCGTTTTTGCAGCCCCGAACCGGGGAAGATGTAAAAACGGCGATTGCGGGCCCCCAGATAGGACTGCGGCTTGGCCTTTTCCTCGCTGCGGTTGCCGACCTGCCCGAGCAGTCCGGTGAGCAGGGCACGATGAATCGGGGCGTATTCCGCTGCCACCTGATTTTCGGCAAAACCCATCTCGCGCAGCAGGCCGTGCAGCTGGCGGTGAGTCTCGACCCATTCGCGCATGCGCATCCAGGACAGGAACTCTCGCTGGCACAGCTTGCGCAACTGATTGTTGGACAGGTGCCGCCGCTGTTCGTGGAAATAACGCCACAGATTGAGCAGGGCGAGAAAATCCGAATGCTCGTCGCGAAACCGGGCATGCTTTTCGTCCGCCGCCTGCTGATGTTCCAGCGGGCGCTCGCGCGGATCCTGCACCGCCAGCGCAGCGACGATCACCAGCACCTCGGCCAGCGCGCCCTCGTCCCGCCCGCCCAGCAGCATGCGCCCGAGGCGCGGGTCGATGGGCAGGCGCGCCAGCTGCCGCCCCAACAGGCTCAGCTTTTGCCGGGCATCAACGGCGTGCAGTTCCTCCAACAGCAGGTAACCGTCTTTCACCTGGCGGCTGTCCGGCGCCTCGATGAACGGGAAGCGTTCCACGTCGCCAAGTCCCAGCGCCGCCATCTGCAGGATCACCGAGGCCAGGTTGGTACGCAGGATTTCGGGATCGGTAAAGGCGGGACGCGACTCGAAATCCTCTTGCGAATAAAGGCGGATGCACACGCCCTCGGCCACGCGCCCGCAGCGCCCGGCACGCTGGTTGGCGGAGGCCTGGGAGACGGGCTCGACGGGCAGGCGCTGCACCTTGGCGCGCCAGGAGTAGCGCGAAACACGCGCCTGTCCCGGGTCCACCACATAGTGGATGCCGGGCACCGTCAGGGAGGTTTCCGCCACGTTGGTGGCCAGCACGATGCGGCGCCCGCCGTGCGGCCGGAACACCCGGTTCTGCTCGGCGGCCGAGAGGCGTGCGTACAGCGGCAGGATTTCGGTACCGGCCGGATGATGCTTGCGCAGCGCCTCGGCTGCTTCACGGATCTCCCGCTCCCCGGCCAGGAACACCAGGATGTCCCCCGGCCCTTCGCGCGCCAGCTCGTCGCAGGCGGCCACGATGCCTTCCAGGCGCGAACGGTCCGCCTCGTCGCTGTCCGGGTCCACCAGCGGCCGGTAGCGCACCTCGACCGGATAGGTGCGGCCCGATACCTCGATAACGGGGGCGTCTCCGAAATGCCGCGCGAAACGCTCCGGGTCGATGGTGGCGGAGGTGATGATGAGCTTGAGGTCGGGACGCTGCGGCAGCAGCTGCTTGAGATAGCCGAGCAGGAAATCGATGTTCAGGCTGCGTTCGTGCGCCTCGTCGATGATCAGCGTGTCGTACTGGCTCAGCAGGGGGTCGCCCTGAATCTCGGCCAGCAGGATGCCGTCGGTCATCAGCTTGAGGTAACTGTCCGGGCCGACGTGGTCCGAGAAGCGCACCTTGAAGCCGACGCCGTGACCGATTTCCGTCTCAAGTTCCTCCGCCACGCGGGAAGCGACCGCGCGTGCGGCAATGCGCCGCGGCTGGGTGTGACCGATCATGCCGGCCGCCCCGCGCCCCAGTTCCAGACAGATCTTGGGCAGCTGGGTGGTCTTGCCGGACCCGGTCTCGCCGCAGATCACCACCACCTGGTGCTCGGCGATGGCGCTCAGGATGCGGTCCTTTTCGGCGCTGACCGGCAGCTCGGGCGGATATTTGGGCACGGGCAGGGCCGCCTGTCGTGCTTCGCAACGCCCCTGAGATTCGCTGACGGCCGTTTCCAGGCCGGGCAGGCCGCGATCGATGGGTTGCCCGCGCCGCACCCGGCGTTCCAGCCCCTCCAGGCGTTTTGCCAGACGCGGGCGGTCCGCACTCAGGCAGGCGTCCAGCAACAGGCGCAGCGTCGCCAGCGATTTTGCGGGAGATAACTCAGACACGCCGCGGACGTCCTCGCGTCACCAGGGAATCAGACAAAACGCAAAGGGTGGGGATGGCGGAATCGGAAAACATGGTGGACGCGTGCGTCGATGGGTCGCGTCGAAAAATCTGCGGCCCGGTTGTATGCCGGGCCGCCGGGATTCTGGAATTGGTCGGAGTGATAGGATTCGAACCTACGACCCCTGCCTCCCGAAGGCAGTGCTCTACCAGGCTGAGCTACACTCCGATGGTAGGTATCTAACAGACAGTTTTTGTCTACTCATGCGGCACGATAGGACGTCAAAATCATGCTCGCCTGAGCGACAACAGCAGCCCGTTATTTAAAAAGCTTAAAAAAGCGCTTAGAAGGTCCGGTCCACCGAAAACTCGGCGAGGTCACCGAGGGCGCTCTTGAAACGCGAGTCAGGAAGTACCCGGAGCTGCTCGACGGCCCGCTCCGCTTCCTCCCGTGCAACGCGCGAAGTGTACGCAATGGCCCCGGTGGATTCAATCGCTGCCAGCACTTCGTTGATGCGCTCCAGCCCACCCTCCTCGATGGCGGCGCGGACCACGGCGGCCTGATCGGCCGTTCCCTGGCGCATGGCGTGGATCAGCGGCAGGGTCGGCTTGCCCTCGGCCAGGTCGTCTCCGACGTTCTTGCCCATCGCCTCGCTGGAGGCCGAATAGTCCAGCACGTCGTCGATGAGCTGGAAGGCCGTGCCCAGGTGCATGCCGTAGCGCGCCATCGCCTCCTCGGCCTCCGTGTCCAGGCCCGCGAGCACGGCACCCAGGCGGCTGGCGGCCTCGAACAGCTTGGCGGTCTTGGAATGGATGACCTCCATGTAGCGCGCTTCGGTGGTGTCCGCATCGTGGCAATTGAGCAGCTGCAGCACCTCGCCCTCGGCGATGGTGTTGGTGGTCTGCGCCAGGATCTCCATGACCCGCATGGAGCCGACATCCACCATCATCTCGAAGGCGCGTGAATAGAGGAAATCGCCGACCAGCACGGCGGCCTCGTTGCCCCACACCGCGTTGGCGGTGTCCTTGCCACGGCGCAGTTCGGAGGCGTCGACCACGTCGTCGTGCAGCAGGGTGGCGGTATGGATGAATTCGACGATGGCGGCGATATTGACGTGGCTTTCGCCCGTATAGCCGCAGGCACGCGCGACCAGCAGCGCGATAATGGGACGCAGGCGCTTGCCGCCGCTGTTGATAATGTATTGGCCGAGCTGATTGATCAGCACCACATCCGACTGCAGGCGCCGGCCGATCAAAGCGTCGACCGCTGCCATGTCATCCGCCACCAGCGCCCGGATTTCAGCCTGATCCATGTACAGCCACCTTATTAGAGAGCGCGCATGCTAGGAAGGGCCGCGGGTGAGTGTCAAGAGAACAATCCCTTACCGGGAGGCATGACCGGCCCGCCGGTATTGCTGAGCCGGGGCAGAATCGGGTACTCTGATCGGCCGCCCTGCTAAGCAGCGGCGTTGGTTTTGAATGTCGGTTTCGGGCGCCCCCGCCCGGATGCATCAAGTCTGTAGTGCCTACCTGGAGACCGCAGAGATGAAGGCCACCAGTCAGCCGAAGAGCCTCTATCGCCCGGAATTCGAACGCGACAACTGTGGCTTCGGATTGATTGCCCAAATGGACGATCAGGCCAGCCATTGGCTGGTCGAAACGGCCATCAAGGCCCTGTCCCGCATGACCCACCGCGGGGCGATCGCCGCCGACGGCAAGACCGGCGACGGCTGCGGCCTGCTGCTCAAAAAGCCCGACCGTTTCCTGCGCACCGTGGCCGCCGAGGCCGGCATCGAGCTCGGCGAACATTACGGTGTAGGCCTGGTATTCCTGAACACCGATTCGGCCAAGGCCGCCGCCGCCCGCGCCGCCCTGGAAGCGGAACTGCGCCAGGAGGGCCTCGACGTGGCCGGCTGGCGCGAGGTGCCGACCGACCCTTCCGCCTGCGGTGAAGAAGCACTCAAGACCCTGCCCCATATCGAGCAGATCTTCGTCAACGCATCGTCCGACATGGATGAGGCCGCGCTGGAGCGCCACCTGTACGTGGCCCGGCGCCGCACCGAACTCGCCCTGGAGAACCAGGACGAGATGTTCTACATCCCCAGCCTGTCGGCGCGCGTGCTGTCGTACAAGGGCCTGGTCATGCCGGCCTATCTGCCGGTGTTCTACGCCGACCTGAACGACACCCGCATGGAAAGCGCCCTGTGCGTGTTCCACCAGCGTTTTTCCACCAACACCTGGCCACAGTGGCGCCTGGCACAGCCGTTCCGCTTCCTCGCCCACAACGGCGAGATCAACACCATCCGCGGCAACCGCTACTGGGCCCAGGCCCGCGCCTACACGCTCGCGGCGCCCGACCTGCCCAAGCTTTCCGACCTGCTGCCGCTGGTCTCGATGGAGGGCTCGGACTCCTCCAGCCTGGACAACATGCTGGAAGTGCTGCTCGCGGGCGGCATGGACATCTTCCGCGCCATGCGCCTGCTCATGCCGCCGGCCTGGCAGAACGTCGAGCACATGGACGCCGACCTGCGCGCCTTCTACGAATATCACTCCATGCACATGGAGCCCTGGGACGGCCCGGCCGGCGTGGTGCTGACCGACGGCCGCCACGCAGCCTGCTGCCTGGACCGCAACGGCCTGCGTCCCGCGCGCTACGTGATCACCAAGGACCGTCACATCACCCTCGCCTCGGAAATCGGCGTCTACGATTACGCGCCCGAGGACGTGGTGGCCAAGGGCCGCCTCAAGCCCGGCCAGATGCTTGCCGCCGACACCCACACCGGCGAGCTGCTGCTGCCGCACGACATCGACGAAAAGCTCAAGCAGCGCCAGCCTTATCGCAAGTGGCTGGACGAACGCGCCCGCCGTCTCGAGACGCATATCGACAACGTGCCGCTCAGCACCCAGCCGTTCGGGTCCGACAAGCTGCTGTGCTACGAAAAGATGTTCAACGTCTCCTTCGAGGAGCGCGACCAGGTGCTGCGCGTGCTGGCTGAGGCCGGCCAGGAGGCCGTGGGCTCCATGGGCGACGACACCCCGTTCCCGGTGCTGTCGAACATCGTGCGCTCGCCCTACGACAACTTCCGCCAGCAGTTCGCCCAGGTCACCAACCCGCCCATCGACCCGTTGCGCGAAAGCATCGTCATGTCGCTGGAGACCTGCATCGGTCCCGAGCAGAACCTGTTCGAAGAGGACGCCGACCATGCGGCGCGCCTGATCCTGAACACCCCGGTGCTCTCCGAGGACCACTTCCGTCAGCTGCTCGCACTGGACGAAAACGGCTTCCCGCACGCCGTCGTCGACCTGAACCGGCCCAAGGGCCTGGACTACCGGGCCGCCCTGGAGACCATTTGCGACGAGGCCATCAACCAGGTCCGCGACGGCAAGCCGGTCATCGTGCTCAGCGACCGCGACATCCGCGAGGATGCGCTTCCCGTGCACGCCCTGCTGGCCGTGGGCGCAGTGCACCACCGTCTGATTCACGAGGGCCTGCGCTGCGACGCCAACCTCATCGTCGAGACCGCCACCGCGCGCGATCCCCACCATTTCGCCTGCCTGCTGGGCTACGGCGCGACCGCGATCTACCCCTACCAGGCGTTCGAGTCGCTGCAGGGCATGCTCGACTCGGGCGAGATCAAGGACAAGACCCCCAACCAGATCGCCACCTCCTACATCAAGGCGATCGGCAAGGGACTGTACAAGGTCATGTCCAAGATGGGCATCTCGACCATCGCCTCCTACCGCGGTGCCCAGCTGTACGAGATCGTCGGCCTGAACGACGAGGTCGTCGACCTGTGCTTTACCGGCACGGTAAGCCGCGTGCAGGGCATCCGCTTCCAGGACCTGCACGCCGACCAGATCCTGCTGGCCAAGACGGCCTGGGATCCGCGCAAGCCGCTGTCGCAGGGCGGCCTGCTCAAGTACATCCACGGCGGCGAGTACCACGCCTACAACCCGGACGTGGTGCAGACCATGCACAAGGCCGTGGCGTCCGGCGACTACAGTGACTGGGAGGCGCATGCCGACCTGATCAACAGTCGCCCCGCAACCGTGCTGCGCGACCTGCTCAGAGTGCGCGAGGACATCACGCCGATCCCGCTCGACGAGGTCGAGCCGATCGAGCAGATCGTCAGGCGTTTCGACTCCGCCGGCATGTCGCTGGGCGCCCTGTCGCCCGAGGCCCACGAGACTCTGGCGCAGGCCATGAACCGCCTGGGCGCCCGTTCCAACTCGGGTGAGGGTGGCGAGGCCGTGGAGCGCTACGGCACCGACAGGATGTCCAAGATCAAGCAGGTCGCTTCCGGGCGGTTCGGCGTCACCCCGCATTACCTGGTGAACGCCGAGGTCCTGCAGATCAAGGTGGCGCAGGGCGCCAAGCCCGGCGAGGGCGGCCAGCTGCCCGGCCACAAGGTCAACGAGATGATCGCCAAGCTGCGCTTCTCCAAACCCGGCGTGGCGCTGATCTCGCCACCGCCGCATCACGACATCTACTCCATCGAGGATCTGGCGCAGCTCATCTTCGACCTCAAGCAGGTCAACCCGAAGGCGCTGGTTTCGGTGAAGCTGGTGTCCGAAGCCGGCGTGGGCACCATCGCCGCCGGCGTCGCCAAGGCCTATGCCGACCTGATCACCATTTCGGGCTATGACGGCGGCACCGGCGCCAGCCCGCTGACCAGCGTGAAATACGCGGGCTCCCCGTGGGAGCTGGGCCTCACCGAAACCCACCAGACCCTGCGCATGAACAACCTGCGCGACAAGGTTCGCCTGCAGACAGACGGCGGCCTGAAGACCGGACTGGACGTGATCAAGGCGGCCATTCTCGGCGCCGAGAGCTTCGGCTTCGGCACCGGCCCGATGATCGCCATGGGCTGCAAATACCTGCGCATCTGCCACCTGAACAACTGCGCCACCGGCGTGGCCACGCAGGACAAGGTGCTGCGTATGAACCACTTCGTCGGCAAGGTCGACATGGTAGTGAACTACTTCCGCTTCGTCGCCGAGGAGACCCGCCGCTGGATGGCCAAGCTCGGCGTGCGCAGCCTCACCGACCTGATCGGCCGCACCGACCTGCTGCAGGTCATCGACGGCGACACCGAGCGCCAGGCGCATATCGACTTCGGCGCCATCCTGTCCGACGGCGGCGTCCCGGCCGACAAGCCGCGCTTCTGCGTGGAGCCGCACAACACGCCGTTCGACAAGGGTGAACTGGCCGAGCGCATGGTCGCGGACATGCTGCCCGCCATCGAATCCATGCAGGGCGGCGAGTTCCACTACGAGGTCAAGAACGTCAACCGCTCCATCGGCGCGCGCGTGTCCGGCGAGATCGCCCTGCGCCACGGCAACTACGGCATGAGCGATGCGCCCGTCACGGTGCGCCTCAAGGGCACCGCGGGGCAGAGCTTCGGCGTGTGGAACGCCGGCGGCCTGCACCTGTACCTGGAGGGCGACGCC
>JARRKE010000034.1 GCA_037388465.1 Gammaproteobacteria bacterium | reverse complement strand
GGTCGTGCCGCATCCATGGCCCGCCGCCGGGCACAGGCTGCGCGCGGCAAGGCGGGCGTCAGCGCGGCTGGCATGACGCCGGCGCAGGCCGCCCGCGCAGGCAATCCGGAACTGTCCGGCCGCGAGCTTGCCCAGGCGCTGCGCGAGCAGCGGAGCCGGCGTGGCGGCGCCGGACAGAAAAAGTCCGCTCCGACCGGCCGGCAGCGGCCGGCTCGCACCAGTGCTTCGCAAGCTGCGGCCCAGGATGCGCCCTGGAAGGTGGGCGCCAGCGAAACCGCAGACGGTCAGATCGTGACCGGGACGATGGTCGGCCGCAGCCGAGACGTGACCGGCGACGAGGCGAGCACCTGCCGCACCGTGACCGGCACCGAATACATGGGCGCAGACATCTTCCGCGATTTCTGCCAGGCCGAACCGACCAAGGGTTTTAACCGCGTCGGCGTGAGTTCGACCGGCCGCGGCAACCGTGTCACCGGCAACGAGGTCGGCCGCAGCGGCAAGGTGACCGGCGACGAGCCCGGCACCTGCAAACAAGTGACCGGGACCGAATACGTCGGCGCCGGTCAGAGCGAGGCCTTCTGTGGCGCCAAGGCCGGGAAGGGCCCCGCCAAGATTACCAGCGCTGAAACCCGTGGCGGCAAAAGCGTGACCGGAAACAATGTCGGCAGGTCCGGCAAGGTCACCGGTGACGAGGTCGGTGCGGATCGCGTTCTGACCGGTACCCAGTACATGCAGCGCGGAGACGGCAAAGCGCATGGTGGCGTGCCGGCAAAGGTGGGCGCAAGTGCAACCCTGCGCGGTGGCGAAGTGACCGGCACGGTGGTCGGGCGGCGCCAGAACATGACGGGTGACGAGGCCGGCAGCTGCCGCAACGTCACCGGTGACGATTACATCGGCCAGGAACAGTTCGGCCAGTTTTGCGAATCGACTCCGAAGCCGAAGGACCGCAAGGTCGGCGTGTCTGCCACGCTCAGCGGTGAACGCGTTACCGGCACCATGACCGGTCGCGCGGAGCGGGTGACCGGCGATGAGCCGGGCACCTGCAAGACCGTCACCGGCACGCCCTATGCCGGGGCAGAACAGTACGGCCGGTTCTGTGAGCCGTCGCAGGCAGATGCCGCCGCTGCGCGTATGCGGGACGGCAAGCGCATGTTCGGCTCCGTTATGACCGGAATCCAGCCCTCCGTGGGCGGCAAGATGACCGGCGACGAGAAGGGTGCCTGCGAATCCGTCAGCGGTACGCCGTACGTCGGCGCCGATCAGGCCGCTGCGGTCTGTCCGGCAATCGCAGCGGAACCGGGTGCCCCGGACTTCCCGCAGCCGCTCGACGGTCAGGCCTGGGGGCAGTTCAGCGTTGCGCCATCGGTGCGTGAGTCCCGGGACTCTCAGCCCAATCTCAGTCAACCGGGATCCGGCGTGACCGGTTCCACCTACGAGGCTGGGCACATCACCGGCCCGTTCGGCATGGCGACCGGCAAGGTCACCGGCACCGAGGAGGCGCGTTTCGGGCGTGCCAGCGGTGAACCGGTCGTGGCTGAATCCCCGATGGAATCCGAGTTGGTGCACGGTCGAGTGAAGTCGCGCATCACCGGTGAAGGCATCGACGCCGGCCCGAAGATCACCGGCGACGATTGGGATCGTGGCGACCGGGTGACCGGCACCGAGGGTACTTCGGCGCTGGCCCGTAATCCGAGCCGCCGCGGCCCGGGCATGCCCATGGCCGCAGCCATGGCTCACGGTCGTCCGGAAGAGGTGCCGGAACCGGTCAGCAAGGTCACCGGAGGCAGCGGCAATACCGAGAAAGGTGCGTTGATCACCTACTCGGGCGGAGCGCGCGGCTGATCGCCGGCGACTGAGCTGACAAACGGTACATGACGATGCAACGCACTCAACGCCATCACCAGAATCGTGACCGGATCCTCGGCACCGCGCCGATGCGGCGACCCGGCGCCGTCGGACTCCCGGCGGGCGGATCCGAAACGGGTGACCTGGCCGCAACCGTGTCTACCGGTATCAGCACGCGTGCGGCTTCACGGCCGATGCGCGGCGGGCGAACCAGAAACGTGGCGGACAGCCACGCGCTTGTCCGCGCGCAGGAGAATGCGCGACTGAATGACTACGAACAGGGTGTAAAGGCTGCGTTCGACGGCATTGTGCCGGTGCTGAAGCGGATCTCCGCGCTGCAGCACGAGGCGGATTTCGAGATCCGTGCGCAGGAAATCGCGCGTCGCGAGCTCGGCTTCGAGTTGCCAGAGGAGATTCTCGCCGATGCCTGGGTCGAACAGCTTGATATGCGTCGGCTGTACGCCTGGTGCACATTCGCAACGTATCGTCGTTTCTGCGACGAGTTCTTCACGCACGATCCGCTGGCTGCCGGCGATGCGGACAGCTTTGAAGACTACCTGCAGACCTGCGGATTCCACACGCTCGATATCTCGCCCTGTGCGGACGGGCGCTTGGCGCACGTGATCCGCTATGTGCTGCGTTTGCCGCACCGCGCGGTGCGCCGCAAGTCCTACGCCGGCGCGATGTTCGACATCGAGGACAGCATCCAGAAGTGGGTGGAGACCGAGATGCTGCGCTACCGCGAGGGGCGTCCGAATACCGCCGATGCCCCGACCCGCTACCTGAAGCTGGTCGCCTATCACTACAGTTCGGTGGACCCGGAGCATGAAGGTTGCGCTGCGCACGGTTCCGATACCGCAAGGGCGGCGGCAGCAGGTCTGGACCGTCTGAGGGCTTTTCAGCAGGCCATCGAGAACAGCTTCTGTTGCGGCGCATCCATCGATCTGCTGTTGATCGGTGTGGATACCGACACCGATGCCATCCGGGTGCACGTATCGGACACCGATGGCGGGATCGACCTGAATCGTTATGTCGACGCGATGGAGCTGTACACCGCAACTGCGGGCGTGGGTGCCTCGCGCGCCAAGCGCGACATCCACGACGCGGTCCGCCGGTCGTCTCCGGATGTGGCCGAGGGCATGGTATCCCTGGTCGAGCGTCTGATCGAAAACAACTTTTCGCAGATCGCCTATGTGCGCAGTTATCACGGTGATCACTATGCGGACGTCGGGCATGCCGAACGCTTCATCGGCGCAGGCGTCGGCTTCGAGGAGATACAGCTGCGCAATCTGATGTATTTCGCCTACCTCAACACGCTTGAGGAGGCCACACAGGATATGGATGTCGGCATCAATATCTTTACCGGTCTGAACGTCCGTCACGGCCTGCCGGCACCGGTGGTAGTGCGCTTCGACTACCACGGCCAGGTCCCCGGAGCACGCGAACGTGCAGTCGAGCACTGCCGGCGTGTCACCGATGCGATCAAGGCGCGCTACCCGGATCTGTTCGAACGTGGCCTGCTGCATGTGTTGCAGGTGGTCCGCGACCACTGATGAAGATCTGTCAGGTCGAACGGCCGCTGGTCGCCACCAATCGCATTGCCGGCATGGAACACAAGCATCTGCAGGTCGTGCGTGACGGGTCTGTGTTGGCCGTCGCAGTCGATGCGGTCGGCTGCATCCCGGGTGACTGGGTCATCTGCGTGGGCAGCTCGGCGGCGCGAGAGGCGGCGGGCAGCAAGGAATATCCAAGCGATCTGACCATAGTCGGGATCATCGATCATTGGCCGCCTGCTGAAGGCGAGGATGAAGGCTGATGGAAATATTCCAGGTCGAATCGCCACTGGTCGTGACCCGTCGCGTGGATGGCTTGAAGCACAACAGCCTGCGTGTGCTGCGCAGCGTGAGCGGCAAACGGCAGGTCGCGGTCGACCCGGTGGGTTCGCGCGAGGGCAACTGGGTGTTCACGGTCAGTGGCTCGGCCGCGCGTTACGCGGTCGGCGATTTCGGGATCCTGACCGATCTGACAATTGGCGGAATCATCGATCGCTGGGAAGAAGAATCGGATTCGGCGGATGCGGTAAAGCACGCCCCGACGAATCCTTGAAGATATCGGTAACAACTGAAAGTCAGCAGGAGACATAACGATGGCAACTGAAAACTACGGTATCGCACTGGGCATGATCGAGACGCGCGGGCTGGTACCCGCCATCGAGGCTGCCGACGCCATGACCAAGGCGGCGGAAGTCAGTCTGATCAGCCGTGAATTCATCGGTGGCGGCTACGTCACCGTCATGGTCCGCGGCGAGACCGGGGCGGTGAACGCTGCCGTCCGTGCGGGCGCTGACGCCTGTGAACGGGTCGGAGACGGTCTGGTGGCGGCGCACATCATTGCGCGTCCGCACCGTGAGGTCGAACCGGTATTGGGCAGTAACTAAGACGTTTTTTTCAATTACGACGATGGAGATACGAAGATGGCAAATGACAACTACGGTATCGCACTGGGCATGATCGAGACGCGCGGGCTGGTGCCCGCCATCGAGGCGGCGGACGCCATGACCAAGGCTGCGGAGGTGCGTCTGATCGGGCGTGAATTCGTGGGCGGTGGTTACGTCACCGTGCTGGTGCGCGGGGAGACGGGTGCGGTCAACGCTGCCGTGCGCGCCGGCGCCGATGCCTGCGAGCGCGTGGGCGACGGTCTGGTGGCCGCGCACATCATTGCCCGCCCTCACCGCGAAGTCGAACCGGTGCTCGATGGCGAAAATGCCATGGCCGGCAATCGTCCTGCACGCAGCTGAGTGACAGGCGGGTCTCGATCCACTGACGGAGCATGAGCAGGCCCACGGATCAACGTGTTCTCGGGTATCTCGGTCGGGCGCTGAGTCTCGAGCTAAGTGCGGTTCAGCAGTACAGCACCCAGGCGCGGCTTGTCGCGACCTGGGGGCTGGCCGAACCGGCACGACGCTTGCGCGACGAGGCTGTCGAGGAGATGGGACATGTGGATCGGGTTATCTCACGCATGCTGGCGTTGGGTGTGGCGCCGAATGCATCTCAATTGCGCCCGGCGCGGCTTGGTCAGAACCTGCAGGAACTATTGCGTCAAGACCAGGTGCTTGAGCAGGAGCTTGTGAGTCTGTACGGCGACGCCACCCGCTACTGCGCGCGTCAGGGTGATCATGACAATCGCCTTTTTTTCGAGGCGCTCCTCGAGGAGGAAAAAGGTCATGGAAGCGAGTTTGTCCGTTGGCTCGAGGAGTTGGAACGACCTGGCGCCGCCGTTTCCGTAAAGCAGCGCGCCACCTTCTAAAGGAGATACGCCATGAGCAACCAGTGGCAGGAACGCAAGCGTCCCAACCGTCTGGAGCGGCGCTATGAGTTTGCGGACTATTCGGCGCTGCGTGATTTTCTCGATCGCGCCGCCGAACTCTCCGAACGAGAAGGGTTGTATCCCGACATCGGGTTCGGTCGTGACTACGCAAACATAACCATCCACTGCGAAGAAGGTGTGGATGAACTGGGCGATGCCCAACGGGACTTTGCAGAGCGGCTGGACGAGCTCTATCCCGATGCCGGGACCCATTGAGGGCGACCGCCATGGCCGTGATCGCGCTGGTCGGTAACAAGGGAGGTGCGGGCAAGACCACGCTTGCCGTTAATTTCGCCACGCTGCTGGTGAAAGAGGCAGCCGCCGTTGTGCTGGATGCCGATCCCCAGGGTTCGGTGTTGCAGTGGCAGGGCATTGCCGGCACCGATACGGATCTCGCGGTGGTCGATGCGTCGGTTGACCTTGCGGACAGCTTCGCTCACACCGCAGGTCGCTATGAGCATGTGGTGATCGATTGTCCGCCATCGGTGCACGCACCCCAGACCCATGCGGCCCTGGCTGTCAGCGATGTCGCCCTCATACCGGTGCAGCCTTCGCCGCTCGATCTGTGGGCGACCGTGCATATCGAACATGCCGTTGAAGAGGCACGCAAAACCAACCCGGAGCTCAGGACATTGCTGGTGATCAACCAGCTTGAGTCGCGCACCCGGCTTTCCCGTCTGATCCGCCAGGCATTGGCCGAGCTGGAACTGCCTGCCGCACAAACGGCGATTCGCCGGCGCGCCGTTTACCGGGCCAGCGTGCTGGAGGGTAAGAGTGTGCTGGATATGGGAAGCAGCGGTGCGGCCGCTGCTGAGGAGATCCGCAACCTGATCAGTGAGGTAGTCCCGACATGACCACGAACGAAAAGACCGGCGAGAAGCTTCTTGCCTCCATGCGCAAGACCAAAGCGGCTGCGGCCGCGGGGAAGCCAGACTCACCGCAAGCTGAGGTAAAGGCGCCTCAAAAGGCAAAGCCCAGGCCGCAGAACAAAAGGAAAACCGTGACCAAGCGTTCATCGGATGCAAGCAGAGCCGGGCACGGCGACACCTATCAAAGTGGGCGCCGCGTCTGGCCTGACTGACGCGACCGTCGCGCATCACGATTTGGTGGAGTGGATATATGACTATGGAACAGCTTGTCGTAGTAATGGCAGCCTTGCCCCTGCTGTCCGCTATGTTGATACAGCTGCTGTCCGCCCGTCTGGGCAGGCAGGCTGCACGGCTGAGCGTGACCGTTATGGGCATCACCTTTGCGCTGGCCGCTGTCATCCTGTTCTCGGCCGTCATGCATGGTGCTTCCGGTCAGGTCGCTTTGGCAGGCTCGTGGGGCATATTCCTGTTCGATCCGCTGAGCTCGTTGATGGCGGTGGTCATCTCGGGCATCAGTTTGATCGTTCATATCTATTCCGTGCGCTACATGGCCGAAGAGCCCGGCTATGCGCGGTTTTTTGTGCTGCTCGATATCATGACCGCCACGCTGCTGGCGATGGTTGCCGCCGGCGATCTGATCACCCTGTTGATCGCCTGGCATTTGATCGGGGTCCTGCTGTATTTTCTGCTCGGCCAGGATACCCGCAGCCACTCGGCTCATCGCTACGCTTTCTGGACCCTTATTACCTACCGCTTCGGGGACCTGCCTTTGGTGCTGGCCGCCGGATTTTTGTATCACGCCTACGGTACCTGGTCGTTACCCGAAATCTTTTCGCACATCGCTGAGGGTCCGGCGATACACAGTATCCTTGGCCTGCCATTGACCGGTCTGGTTGCCGCGCTGGTGGCGGTGGCGGCCTTCGCGCGCTCGGCGCAGTTTTTGCTGCACACCTGGCTGCCCTACACCATGGGTGGTCCAACACCCGTTTCGGCCTTGATGCATGCGGGTATCGTCAATGCGGGTGGTTTTCTGATCAACCGCTTCGCGCCCGTTTTCGCCCACACCGATGGGGTGCTGCACTGGGTGTTCATTGTCGGGTTGGTGACCGCGCTGATCGGTTCGGTCCTCATGCTCACCCAAAACGACATCAAGAAATCCCTTGGCTACTCGACCATGGGGCAGATGGGTTTCATGATCATGGAATGCGGCGTCGGCGCCTTCTCCCTGGCGATCTTCCACCTCATCTCCCACGGGCTGTTCAAAGGGACGCTCTTTTTGGGCGCGGGCGGTGTTATCAACGAGGCCCGCAAAGATGACGGCGTACCCAAGGACGAGCTCTATACCTTCATGGTGGAAAAGCGCCCGGCAAGCGTGCGCCGACCCTGGGTGCTGATGGCCGCCATTACCCTGGCAGTGCCCGTAAGCATCCTGGTGATCGCCCATCTGCTGATCGGCAAAAATAATTTTCAGGAACAGGGGGCCATCGTGCTGTTGTTCTTCGGGTGGGTGACGGGCGCTCAGTTGATCTTCGCCACCTACCGGATGCGTACGCAGAACGTGTGGCGCCTGGTGACGCTGAGTATCTTTTCATTCACGGTGGTGGTGCTGGGCTATACGCTCATCAGCCATGCTTTCGAGCTGTTTCTCTATCCGGACGAGGTGTTTCGCCATCAGATCTACGCCGCGGCCGATATCAATGTGTTGCGTTTCGACATGCTGGTCGTATTGATCACCGCTTTGGTCGTGGCGGGTTGGGTGCTGACCTACTACTCCGAATACAACGGCAATCGTCGAGGCGGGAACCCGGGTCGGTTGTGGCTGACCTTTTATGCGCTGATCTCGCGTGAATTTTACCTGCCCGATCTGTTCTCCCGCTTCGCCCGTGCGCTGCTGGCAACGGCGACACGGCTGAACGTCTGGATGAGGTGGGTGTGACATGGCGATGCTGATGTACGGGCTTGCCGGTTTGTTTCTGCCGTTGTTCCCGTTGAGCATGGCATTTAATGTCCTGTTCAATCGGATACGCAATGCCTGGCTGCGCGCCATGCTGTTGCTGGCCTGGCCGCAACTGGGGCTGAGCCTTGTCCCGGTGGCCGATCCGTCGGTCGCCGATTGGTTTGTGGCGCTAGCGCTGTTTACTTCGGCGCTGTACGCGTTCAGGGCGATCAGCCTGCGGGAAATGGGACAGTGGGCCGGTTACCTGGCCACTTCGGCGTGGGCGTTGCTCTGGATTGTGCACGTTAACCACGTCGACCCCCGGCTTGTCCGCCTGTACGCGCTTGCCTTCAGTTTGCCCCTGGTCTTGCTGGTGCTGATTGGCGCCCGTCTGGAACGGTATTTCGGTGCGGCCTATTCAGGGCTATACGGCGGTCTGGCGCAGATGCTGCCGCGCCTGGCCGGCGTGTTGGTGTGTGTGGTGCTCGCGATCACCGCTGCGCCGCTGTTTCCCGGCTTTTTCGCCATGCTCGCAACCATCACGATTACGACGCCGACGGCACCGCTGGCGGCGCTCGTCGTGGCGGGTATCTGGTTGCTGTGGAGCTGGGCTGGCGTGCGTCTGCTTCAAGGAATGATCGTGGGTCCCGCCAGCGGCGAGGAAGTGGCGGACCTGAGTCTGATATCTACCTGGGCTTATGTCGCGGTGTTGATCGCGCTCCTCGTCGGCAGCCTCTATGCCATGGGAGATTTGCTATGACGCTTCCGCTCGGTCAAAAGCTTCAGATCCGCGCCATGATCTATGTGGCGGGCGAGTCTATTCCCTATTTCTGGCCTATGCGCTCGTTCATTCACCACAATCCACTTCATGGCCTGGAGCACCTGCCGTTTGCGGAGGCGATCGAAGAAGGCAGGCGGCTGTTTCATGCCAAGGGATATCTGAGCCGGGCGGACTATCAGCGTTACCTGGCGCAAGGAAGGATCGATAAAGTGGAACTGGCCTCCGGTGTGGACAGGTTTCTTGCCGATCAGGAGTCCCTGCCCGAGCTGGATTGGAATAGCTGGCTGCAGGCCCTGCTGACGCAGACCGGTCAGCCCGTCGTTCAGCCGGGGATGCTCGCCCGGGTCTCCGATATACAAAGCGCCTTGAGCCAGCGCCCGCTGGGAGCCTCCACGCCCGAAGACGAGATGCTGGTCGAGGGGCTGCGCAGCGAATTGCTGGGTTCCCGTCCGGTCTACGAGGCTGTGGACGCGCTCTATGGAACCGAGATCGGTTCGGAGCTTGACGAGCTTGTCATAAAGAGCTGCCTGGACTTCTTTGACGAAGGCCAGTCCGTATGGGGCATGCCCGGGCGCGAGCAGGGGTTTTTCTCCGCATGGCGAGATGTGGCCAGCCACAACGGTCGTTTTTACTTAAGAGGCCTGCATATCGACCGCGTGATTGGTGGCGATGATACCCCGGAGGCAGTCATCGACCACGTTATGCAAACCCTTGGCGTGCCGGCGCAATGCTGGGTGGGTTACTTCACCCGTGAGCTTGCACGCCTGCATGGCTGGGCCGGTTTTGTCCGTTGGCGCTCCAATGCCAAGAATTATTATTGGTCCGAGCGCTATCCCGCAGATCTGGTCGACCTCCTGGCTGTGCGCCTGACCCTCGGTTTGGCGTTGTTGAGCGAGCGCGGCCGTAAGGGAGTCGCGGTGACCGCCGCCGATGTGGCGCAGCTCATCGAGCGACGCCCCCACGAAACCTACCTGCGTCACGAACTCCATAGTGGTTCGGTGCTGCCGTCATTTGCGCAGCGCGTGGAGCAGACGCTGGCTGAGGGGCGCCCGCAGAAAATCGAGCGGCTCTGTTCCGACTACGTCTCCGAGAAGCGTGCCGATGAAGCCCGGCGCCAGGCGGGACGCCTTACCGGGCTGGCGCAGAAGGCGGGCCAACCCCAGACGCTGGAGCAGCTTTCCGATGACGGGCTGCGCAGGTTATTGGAGACGCTGCGCGAATTCGAGCACCGCGAGGGCATGATCTGGTTGCGGGCCATGGAGGAGCAGGCGGTGCATCGCCTGCTTGAGGGCGTCATGCTTGAACCCGAAGTTGTGCGAGACAAGCGCCCCTTTGCGCAAGCCCTGTTTTGCATCGATACACGTTCGGAGCGCATCCGTCGGCATCTGGAAAACGTGGGCGATTATCAGACGTACGGTATTGCCGGATTTTTTGGTGTACCCGTGAGTTTCATGGAGCTGGGCAAGGGAAGTGAAATCAATCTTTGTCCGGTACTGCTGACGCCGAAGAATCTCGTCCTGGAAATGGCGGTTTCCGAAAGCAGGGATGATATGGCTGCCGTGACGGTGCTCGAGAAAGCGCTGCACGAACTCAAGGAATCCGTGCTCACACCGTTCGTCACCGTTGAGGCGATCGGGCTGTTGTTTGGTCTGGATATGGTGGGCAAGACGCTGATTCCGCAGCACTACAATCGCTGGCGACAGCGGCTGTATGAAAGCAGGCCGCAAACCCACCTGCTGCTCGACAAGCTGACCCGCGAACAGGCGGATTCAATCGTTCGAGCGGTGCAGCGTGCGGTGATCACCAAGGCCGTCGAACAGGAATTCGGCCTGGAGGCTGAAGGGATTAACGATGCATTGGTGCGTGAGCTGCGTGAAGCAGCCATGGGAAATCGACAGGATGCACCGGGGTTGGTGACGTCACTGGGCCTGGGTGAACGCGCTGCTCAGGACTTTATTGAGCGGCTGCGCCAGGTCTACCGCATCGATCCGGCCTTTGCCGAGCTGCAGATGGAGCGGCTTGGGCGATTGGGTTTCAGTCTCGATGAGCAGGCCGGTTTCGTCGGACAGGCATTGCGTTCAATCGGACTCACAAAAGACTTCTCCCGCTTCATCCTGCTGGTTGGTCATGGCAGCACCTCCGAAAACAATCCCTACGAATCTGCGCTCGACTGCGGTGCTTGCGGCGGAAATCACGGTCTGGTGAACGCGCGTGCCGTGGCGCAAATGGCCAACAAGCCGGAGGTGCGGGACAGGTTGCGTGAGCAGGGCATCGAGATACCGGATGATGCCTGGTTCGTGCCGGCGCTCCATGACACGACTACCGATGAGTTGCAGCTGTTCGATCTGGATCGCCTTCCTTCATCCCACGTGCTCTACATGGACCGTTTGCGAAACGGACTGCTGGCCGCCTCGCGTCTTTGCGCCCAGGAGCGTATGCCGCTGCTGCATAGTAAAGCCGGTTCCGTGGAACCCGCGGAGGCATTCAAGGGCGCCCAACGAAACTCCATGGACTGGTCCCAGGTGCGTCCGGAGTGGGGCTTGGCGGGTAATGCTTATTTCGTCATCGGCCGTCGAGCGCTGACCCGGTCGTCGTCTCTGGAGGGACGTGCCTTTCTGCATTCCTATGACTACCGTCTGGACCCCAAGCGCCGATTGCTGGAGAACATTCTCGCCGGTCCGCTCGTGGTCGGCCAATGGATCAACATGGAGCACTACTTTTCCACGGTGGACAACGAGCGGTTCGGCAGCGGCAGCAAGGTGTATCACAACGTGGCCGGTCGATTCGGGGTGATGACGGGCAATCTGAGCGACTTGCGCACCGGCCTGCCGGCGCAGACGGTTCTCGACGGCGGCAAGCCTTTCCATCAACCGCTGCGGCTCATTACGGCGATCGAGGCGCCATTCGACCATGCATGGCGCGCCGTGGAGAGCGTGGCGGCGGTGAAGTCACTGGTACGCAACGGTTGGATTCGATTGCTGATCATCGACCCCGAGCAAGGGACCGTGAATGTGTACGAAGACGGTCGGTGGGATAGCCGCCGTTTGGACCCAGCCTCTGCACAGGCGTTCGTTGAGGAGACAACCGCATCATGAAGAATCTGAATTTCAGCCCGTTGAAGAAGCTTGAGATAATCCTCGGCGGCGAGCACCAGGGCTTTGTCGCCGATATCCTGGATCGGGCCGGGGTGACGGGTTATACGATCGTAAACAACCTTTCGGGCAAAGGCAGTCATGGATTCCGTACGGGGCATCTCATGTTTAATGAGGATGATGTGCTGATCATGATCATTGCCGCCGTTCCCGAGGAGCTGGTGAATCCGATCCTGGAGGGGCTTGCTCCCTTTTATAACGAGCATTCCGGCGTGGTGTTCATCTCTGATATTCAGATCACCCGATTGGTGAAATTCAGCGGCTGAATGCCGGCAAGCGATTTCGGCTACAACCCCTGACTGAGGCAATGCCGTGCCCGAGCATCTCCTGGATCGCGGGCGCGGCGGTTATTAGATGATAGAACTTCGGACATACGTGTATATCGACTCGTTGCAGCCGCAACTTGCCGAGTATATGGCCACGGTCTCGCAGGGGTTCCTGCCGGTGCCCGGGGATGCCTGCCTGTGGGTGGAAGTTTCCCCCGGCATGGCAATCCACCGGCTCACCGATATCGCGCTGAAATCCACCCGGGTGAATCTGGCGCAGCAGGTCGTCGAGCGCGCCTATGGTTCCATGGTGGTTCACCACCGCGACCAAAGCGACGTGCAGGAAGCCGGCAGGGTCATTCTCCAGCATCTGGGGGCGCAGGTGCAGGACCGTCAGCCCTGTCAGGTCGCCTGGCAGGAAGTGATTCGTGGCATGACACCGGACCATACGGTGCTGATCAATCGGCAGAACCGTCGCGGTTCGATGATTCTGCCCGAGCAGAGCATGTTCATTCTGGAGACCGAGCCGGCCGGTTACATCGTTTATGCCGCCAATCAGGCGGAGAAGGCGGCCAATATTACCCTCATCGATGTGCGCGCCGTCGGCGCCTATGGCCGTCTGACCCTGGCGGGCAGCGAGGCGGATGTCGACGAGGCTGCGGCTGCGGCTATCGCTGCCGTCAACAATCCATCGGGGACATGAGGCGATGCATCGTCAGGCACTCCTCGAATTGTTGACCCGGCACCGCTCGCGGTTCATGGAGGAGTCGGCCTATATCGCCCGGGCAAGGGTTTTTGTGGAGCAGCACCCGGACTGCTTTCATCGTGATCTTTGGCCGGCCCATGTCACGGGTTCGGCCTGGGTGGTCAATCCGGATCACTCGCACGTGCTGCTGATGCATCACCGCAAACATGATCAATGGTTTCAACCCGGGGGTCATGCCGACGGCGAGGCCGATATCGTAGCGGTGGCCTTGCGCGAGACCGCGGAAGAGACCGGCATCGACCCGGAGCGCGTGCGGTTGGTCGATGGTCAGATCTTCGATCTTGATATCCATCGTATCCCGGCCATGCATGGCGATCCTCAACATGAGCATATCGATGTCCGCTTTCTTGTGGAGATCGACGAGCGGCTGCCCGTACCGGGCAATAATGAGTCACATGAGGTGCGATGGGTACCGGTCGGGCAGGTATCGCGATTCAACAACAACCGCTCGACCTTTCGTATGGTGGAAAAGACCCGCAGGCTGCGACCGCAATTCGCTCATGCCTGAGTCGGCTCTCCGATGTGCTGGGATATCAGGAAGTCTTTGAACGCTTGAGCCGCCGGTGCCAGGATCTTGTGCTCCGGATAAACCAGATGCCACTGGCGTTCCAGCGGCAGGCCCTGAACGTCCAGGATAACGAGATCGCCTCGTGCGACTTCCGCTTCGACGGTGATCTTTGCGACGATGGAAATGCCCAGCCTGCCCGCAACGGTCTGCTTGATGGCTTCGTTGCTGCCCAGCTCCATCCGCACCCGCGGTGTTGTGCCATGACTTTGGAAAAAGGCTTCGCATCCCAGGCGGGTGCCGGATCCTCGTTCCCGTGCGATGAACGGTTCTTCAGCCAGGCGTTGGGGAGAAATGTTCTTTTCTTTGGCTAACGGATGTTCCGGGTGAGCGATGGCGACCAACGGATTGGGTGCAAAGGGAATGGTGACGACGCCCAGGTTTTCCGGCGGTTGCCCCAGAATGTACAGGTCATCCTGGTTGTGGGCGAGCCGGTCGAGAATTCTTTTTCGATTGCCCACGAACAGTGAGACCTCGATGCCCGGGTGCTGCTCGCTCAGTTGGCCCAGCAGTTGCGGCACGAAATATTTGGCCGTGGTGAGAATGGAAACGCTGAGCGAGCCTTTCTCGAGTCCCTGGATGGCGGCCAGTTCCTGGACGAGCCGTTCCATACGCGCCGAGACGTCGCGGCAGGCCGAAGCGACCGCTTCGCCCGCTTCGGTGAGGTAGAGCTTTTTTCCTACCTGTTCCACCAGCGGCTGACCGGCCGCTTCAGCCAGCTGTTTCACCTGGATGGAAACCGCCGGCGGGGTCAGGTGCAGCGCCTCCGCAGTGCGGGTGATGCTCATGTGCTGGGCCAGGGCGTCGAAGATCCTGAGCTGATGAAGCGTGGCGCGTCGAATAGGCATTTTTTGTTAAGCGATCCTTAAAAATACAGTTTAAAAACTTAAACTGTAATTTATCAGCTGTTCCCCATAGACTCAATCCTGACCAACGAAGTCGGAATAGGACGGCTCACGGATATCGCTTCGCCCAGGGATTGGTCACCAGCATTTGCGACTGCCGTCGGGAGGAATGCTCGAAATGCCACTGGTGAACATGAAAGACATGATCGATCACGCCTACCAGCACAATTACGCTGTGGGCGCGTTTGAATTGGTCAATCTGGAGTTTCTGCAGGGGGTGATGGCGGCGGCGGAGCGCTGCCGGGCACCGGTTATCCTGAGTTTGGGGGAGTCGCATTTCGAATTTGTCGACTTCGATCTGATGGTTTCTGCCGTGGAGTGTGCTGCGCAGCGTGCCTCCGTTCCGGTGGCGATCCATTTGCACCATGGCCTTGGCCTCCAATCTGCAGTTCGTGCTATCAATGGCGGATGCAACGGCGTCATGGTCGATGTTTCCCATCGCGCGTTGGGGGAAAACATCAACATTACGCGCGAGGTCGTTTCCATGGCCCACGGTTGCGGTGTGCCGGTGGAAGGCGCGCTGGGCTATGTGCCAAATGCTGAGGGTGAAGGCGCGCCGTCGGAGCCGAATCAGGTTGTATATACGGCGGTAACGGAGGCACGCGGGTATGTGGACAAGACCGGCGTCGACTTCCTCGCGGTATCCATCGGGACCTTGCGCGGGCGCATGAAGACAAAGCCCAAGCTCAACCTGCAGCGCCTCAAACAGATCAACGAAGCGTTGGGCATACCGCTGACAATCTACGGAGGATCCGGCCTAAACGACAGTCAGTACGGGCGGCTGATCGCAAACGGCGTCGCCAAGATCCACTACCACACCGCGCTTGCCGATGTGGCTCTGGAGCAGGTGCGGGCGAGCACCAGGGGCAATGCCAAAACCCATTTCAGGGGTGCGATGCGCGCGGTACAGGAGGCGGTGGAACAGGAGACCGAGCGTTGCCTGCGGCTCTGGGGGGCGGCCGGTCGTGCCGCCGAGGTATTGGAGCGATGCCGGCATTGGGTGCCGGTCGAACATATCGTTACCCATGATGCGGAAGGCCTGGATGACATGGGGGCCGAAGCGGTCATGGCGGAGGGACGGCGGATTCTCAGCACGATTCCCGGCGTGCGCGAGGTCGGTTCCGGCAAAGTGATGCGCGACGACGGGCTGTGTCGATACAGCTGGCTGGTGCGCTTTTGTCACACGGCGGCCGTCGCCAGCTATCGTGAGCATCCGGACTATGTCTCGTTCGTCAGTCAGCGATTGCGTCCGGGCCTGCGCGTCGGTGCCGATTCGCATTTGAATTCCTGGAGCGCGGGCAGCGCCCAGCCTTCAGAAAGTCACCTCGGCTGGTTGTCCCAGGCCCCACGAGGTTAACTGCCGAAGGGAGAAGTGAAGCCGCCTTCCTTGCAGGCACTGTATTTCGTGACCTCAAGCCAGAAACAACAAAGGCCGCCCTTGGGCGGCCTTTGTTTACAACCGATTTGGTGGGCCCGCCAGGACTCGAACCTGGGACCAAGGGATTATGAGTCCCCTGCTCTAACCAACTGAGCTACAGGCCCCGGGCTCTAATCAGCCTTCGACGTCCAGGAAGCTGCGCAGGCGCTCGGAGCGCGTGGGGTGGCGCAGCTTGCGCAGGGCCTTGGCCTCGATCTGGCGTATACGCTCACGGGTGACGTCGAACTGCTTGCCGACCTCCTCGAGGGTGTGGTCGGTGTTCATTTCGATGCCGAAACGCATGCGCAGCACCTTGGCTTCGCGCGGCGTCAGGGTGGACAACACGTCCTTGGTCGCTTCGCCGAGGCTTTCGGTGGTGGCCGATTCCACGGGCGATAGGACGTTGATATCCTCGATGAAGTCGCCGAGATGCGAGTCTTCGTCGTCGCCGATCGGGGTTTCCATCGAGATGGGTTCCTTGGCGATCTTGAGCACCTTGCGCACCTTGTCCTCGGGCATTTCCATACGCTCGGACAGCTCTTCGGGCGTGGCCTCGCGGCCCATCTCCTGCAGCATCTGGCGGGAGATGCGGTTGAGCTTGTTGATGGTCTCGATCATGTGCACCGGGATGCGGATGGTGCGGGCCTGGTCCGCGATGGAGCGGGTGATGGCCTGCCGGATCCACCAGGTGGCGTAGGTCGAGAACTTGTAGCCACGGCGGTATTCGAACTTGTCCACCGCCTTCATCAGGCCGATGTTGCCTTCCTGGATCAGGTCCAGGAACTGCAGGCCGCGGTTGGTGTACTTCTTGGCGATGGAGATCACCAGACGCAGGTTGGCCTCGACCATTTCCTTCTTGGCCCGACGCGCCTTGGCCTCGCCGATGGACATCTGACGATTGATTTCCTTGATCTCGTTGATGCTGAGCTGAGTTTCGTCCTCGATGGCGGCCAGCTTTTTCTGGGCGCGCAGGACGTCATCCTTCAGCTCCTTGAGCTTGGTGACGTATTTCTGCCGGCCCTTGAGGTGGCTGTCGATCCACTTCGGGTTGGTCTCGTTCTCGGGGAAGCTGTCGATGAAGGTCTTGCGCGGCATATGCGCCTGGCTGACGCACAGCGACAGGATCTGGCGTTCCTGGCCGCGGATGCGGTCGACGGTGTCGCGCAGGTTCGCCACCATCTGGTCGACCAGACGCGGGACCAGCTTGAGTTCGATGTACTGGTTGGCGATTTCCTCGCGCAGCTTGGCGAACTTGACGTGATGGCCGCGGCGGGCGGCGGTCAGGGCCTGTTCGAGCAGCTCGCGCAGGGCGGTGAAGCGGGCGCGCGCCTCCTCGGGATCGGGACCGGTGTCCTCCGGTTCGCTGTCGGACTCGTCGTCATCATCATTGGAGTCGTCGTTGCTGGCCTCCACGTTCGCCTGCGGGGGCGGGGTGGGCTCCTGGGCCAGCTCGTTCAGATCGATGAAGCGCACGACCACGTCGGTCAGCTTCTGTTCCTCGCGCTCGACCTTGGCGTATTCCTCGAGCAGCAGCTCGATGGTGCCGGGGTAGTGGGCAAGCGCGTACAGCACCTGGCCCAGACCTTCCTCGATGCGCTTGGCGATGGCGATCTCGCCCTCGCGGGTCAGCAGCTCGACCGTACCCATCTCGCGCATGTACATGCGCACCGGGTCGGTGGTGCGACCGAATTCGGCCTCCACGCTGGCCAGGGCGGCGGCGGCCTCCTCGGCGGCGTCCTCGTCCGCGCTGGTGCTGGAGTCGGACAGCAGCAGGCTATCGGCATCGGGAGCCTGTTCATGGACGGTGATACCCATGTCATTGATCATGCCGACAATATCCTCGATCTGTTCGGGATCGACGATGCTGTCGGGCAGGTGATCATTCACCTCGGCATAGGTCAGGAAGCCCTGTTCCTTGCCTTTGGCGATGAGTTCTTTAAGCCGTGATTGCTGTTCTTGCTGATATTCCATAGCGGGATTAGCCGACGTAGAAAATGGGCAAAGTAAACGTTTCTTTATAACACAAAACCAGTTAATTCTCCAGATAAACAGGGCTTTTCAGCCCTGCCCGCGACGCTTGAAAAGGCGCTGGAGCTCGCTTTTTTCCTCGCTGGTCAGCCCTTCGGGGCGGCGCGACTTGGCCAAAAGGACCTCGGTACGCTGTATATCGGCCTGCCGGGCCAGTTGCTGCAGGGCGTCACGAAACAATACCTCCGCGCCGACCTCCGCCATGCCTTCCGGGCTCCAGCCCGCCAGTTTGGCGAGATGCGGCCCCTGCGGGGTATCGCGCCAGCGCTCCAACAGCGCTGCAGTAGTTAGATGCGGGCTGGAACGCAATGTTTCAAGCAGGTCATGCAATAAATCCACCCCCGGGATCTCCAGATTACGCAGGTAATCCAGATCCATAGGGGGCGCGGCCAGCTCGGGATCGCTGAGCAGGCAGGCGATGGCGACCCGGACGGGCGTGACCTGCAGCCCGCGGCCACGGGCGCGCGGCCGGGATTCTTCGGGTGATTCGGGCGGCGGTGCGGCGGCCCCGCCTTTGGGCAGATACTGCCCCAGCGCCCGGCGGTCCAGCCCGGTCAGATCCGCGAGGCGGTTAAGAATCTGGGCGTGCAGCAGGCCTTCCGGCAGCTCGCGGATCAGTTCGCCGGCCGTCTTGGCCAGGCGGGCGCGGCCTTCCAGGCTGGTCGACGGGCTGCGTTCTTCGAGTTCCTGGAACAGGTAGTCGCTGAGGCTTTGGGTCTGGGTGTCCAGGCGATCCTCGAAACCGTCCTTGCCTTCCTTGCGCACCAGGGTGTCGGGGTCCTCCCCCTCCGGCAGGAACAAAAAGCGCACCTCGCGTCCGTCCTGCAGGGCGGGCAGGGTGTTTTCCAGGGCGCGCCACGCCGCTTGGCGGCCGGCCCGGTCCCCGTCGAAGCAATAGACGAGCTCGGGCACCACGCGAAACAGCTGCTCGACGTGTTCGCGGGTGGTGGCCGTTCCCAGGGTGGCGACCGCATAGGGAATGCCCTGCTGCGCCAGGGCGATGACGTCCATGTAGCCTTCCACGATCATCAATCGTTCCAGGCGGGTGCTGGCCTTGCGGGCCTCGAACAGGCCGTAGAGCGAACGCCCTTTGTGAAAGACGGGCGTTTCCGGCGAGTTGAGATATTTGGGGCCGCCGCTCCCGGGGCCCTCGGAGGTCTCGCCCAGGATGCGCCCGCCGAAGCCGATGACCCGCCCGCGCCGGTCGCGGATCGGGAACATGATGCGGTGGCGAAACTTGTCGTACACCTGGCCGCGGTCGTTGCGCGAGACCAGCCCGGCCTTCTCCAGCAGGGATTCCGGCACGTCGAGGTGGCGCAGCAGGGCGTCCCACTGGTTGGGGGCGTAGCCGAGCCCGAAGGCGGCGGCGGTCTGGCCCGTCAGGCCGCGCGATTTCAGGTAACCGATGGCCTGCGGAGACTGCTTGAGCTGATCGCGGAAAAAGGCCGCGGCCCGTTCGTTCAGGGCGTAGAGGTCGTCCGCGGGCTCGGCGCGGGCGGCGGCGGGCCCGGCCGGGCCTTCGCGGGGCACCTCCAGCCCCAGGGACTGGGCGAGGGACTCCACCGCCTCCACGAAGTCCATGTGTTCGTATTCCATCAGGAAGCCGATGGCCGTGCCGTGCGCACCGCAGCCGAAGCAGTGATAGAACTGCTTGCCGGGGCTGACGTAAAAGGACGGTGTCTTTTCGTTATGGAAGGGGCAGCAGGCCTTGTACTCGTGGCCCGATTTCTTGAGCGGCACGCGTGCGTCGATCACCTCGACGATGTCGACCCGCGCGAGCAGGTCGTCGATAAAGGACTGGGGGATGCGCGACATGTTCAGGGCCCCGAGCCTGAGGATGCGTGCTTCATGGGTGGTGACTCAAGGAGGGGGCGCGAGGAACTCCATAGACCTCGCGCCCCGTGCCTCGGGCACCGCGGATTACGCCGCCTGCTGCAGGGAGTCGATCAGGCTCTCGAGGTCGGCGGCCTTGGGTTTGACCAGCCAGAACTTGGGCAGGTAGCCGCTGAAGTCGTCCAGGACGTGGCGGCCCCAGGCACTGCCGGTCTCGGCGGTGTAGTCCTCGATGAGCTTGCGCAGGTAGTTGCGGTGGGCCTGCATATGCGCCGGCACGAGCCGGTGCGTGTCGATCAACTCGTGGTTGTAGCGGTCGGTGAACTGGCCGTCCTCGTCCAGCACGAAGGCGAACCCGCCGGTCATGCCGGCGCCGAAGTTGACCCCCGTCTTGCCCAGCACGCACACCACGCCACCGGTCATGTACTCGCAGCAGTGGTCGCCGGTACCCTCGACCACGGCGATGGCGCCGGAGTTGCGCACGCCGAAGCGCTCGCCGGCGGTGCCGGCGGCGAACAGGGTGCCGCCGGTGGCGCCGTACAGGCAGGTGTTGCCGACGATCGGCGCCTCGTGGCTGGCGTAGCCGGCGTCCTCGGGCGGACGCAGCACGATGCGGCCGCCGGCCATGCCCTTGCCGACGTAGTCGTTGGCCTCGCCGGTGACGTCGATGTGCAGGCCGCCGGCGTTCCATGCGCCCAGGCTCTGCCCGGCGCTGCCGCTCAGGGCCAGGGTCAGCGGCGCCTCGTCCATGCCGTGGTCGCCCCATTGCCGGGCGATGGCGCCGGAAAGGCGCGCGCCGACGGCGCGGTCGGCGTTGGTGATGGCGTAGGCGAAGCGCCCGCCGCTGCGCGCGGCAACGGCGGCGGCGGTGTCGGTCTGGATGGCCTCGACCAGGGCCGAGGTCTCGCGCACCGGATTGCGTGCGCGGATGCAGTAGGGCTTCATGTGCCCGCCGCCCTCGCGCGCCAGCAGCGGCGTCAGGTCCAGCGGGCCGGTGCCGGCCAGCGGCACGTCGAGGCGCTCGAGCAGGTCGGTGCGGCCGATGATGTCCTCCAGCCGCGCAAAGCCCAGCCGCGCCAGGTGCGCGCGCACGTCCTCGGCGATGAAGCGGAAGAAGTTCTCCACCATCTCCGGCAGTCCGACGAAATGGTTGCGCCGCAGCAGCTCGTGCTGCGTGGCCACGCCGGTGGCGCAGTTGTTGAGATGGCAGATGCGCAGGTACTTGCAGCCCAGCGCGACCATCGGTGCGGTGCCGAAGCCGAAGCTCTCCGCGCCCAGGATGGCCGCCTTGATCACGTCCAGGCCGGTCTTCAGGCCGCCGTCGGTCTGCAGCCGCACGCGATCGCGCAGGCCGTGCTTGAGCAAGGTCTGGCGGGTCTCGGACAGGCCCAGCTCCCACGGCGTGCCGGCGTACTTGAGCGAGGTCAGCGGGCTGGCGCCGGTGCCGC
Source organism: Gammaproteobacteria bacterium (assembly GCA_037388465.1). Lineage (NCBI taxonomy): Bacteria > Pseudomonadati > Pseudomonadota > Gammaproteobacteria > Gammaproteobacteria bacterium. The sequence continues at coordinate 984 of JARRKE010000034.1, read as the reverse complement.
CGTCGTGGCCGGACACGGTGATCAGGTCCGCACCGGCCTTGACCACGCCCGCGGCCACGGTGCCCACGCCGGCGTGGCTGACCAGCTTGACCGAGACCAGCGCCTCGGGATTGACCTGCTTGAGGTCGTGGATCAGCTGGGCCAGGTCCTCGATGGAGTAGATGTCGTGGTGCGGCGGCGGCGAGATCAGGCCGATGCCGGGCTTGGCGAAGCGCAGCCGCGCGATCATCTCGTTGACCTTGTGCCCGGGCAGCTGGCCGCCCTCGCCGGGCTTGGCGCCCTGGGCGATCTTGATCTGCAGCACCTCGGCATGCACCAGGTAGGACGGAGTGACGCCGAAGCGGCCCGACGCAACCTGCTTGATCTTGGACATCTTCTCGGTGCCGTAGCGCACCGGATCCTCACCGCCCTCGCCGGAGTTGGAACGTGCGCCGAGGCGGTTCATGGCAATGGCCAGGGCCTCGTGCGCCTCGGGCGAGAGCGCGCCCAGGCTCATGCCGGCCGAGTCGAAGCGCGTAACGATCTGCGCCAGCGGCTCGACCTGATCCAGCGGAAGGGGCCTTTCCGCATCTCGCGGGCGCAGCAGGTCGCGCAATGCCGAGGGCGGGCGTGTGTCCACGTGGTCGGCATAGCGCCGGTAGGCGGCCGTGCCGCCGGTACGCACCGCCTCCTGCAGCGAGGCGATCACGTCCGGGTTGTACATGTGGTACTCGCCGCCGTGCACGTACTTGTACAGGCCGCCGGCGCGCAAGGCCACGCTTTCGTCGCGCGCCTCGGCCGCCAGCTGGCGCTGGTCGCGGTCCAGGTCCACAAAGCCCGCACCGCCGATGCGCGCCGGGGTGCCGGGGAAGCAGAGGTCGACCACGTCCGGCGCAAGGCCGATGATCTCGAACAGCTGCGCGCCGCGGTAGCCGGCGATGGTGGAGATGCCCATCTTGGACAGGATCTTCAGCAGCCCGGTACGAATGCCACGGCGGTAGCGAC
>JARRKE010000033.1 GCA_037388465.1 Gammaproteobacteria bacterium | reverse complement strand
GGAATATACGCCGTGGTGATTCACCCGGCCGGTGCGTCGCTGCTGTTTCTCGGCGTGCTGTACTTCTGGCACATCCCGCGCTATTTCGATCTCACCGTGCTGCACGACAGCTGGGACGATTTCGCACACGTCACCATGCTCGTCACCGGCGTGTGGTTCTGGTGGATGATCCTCGATCCGCGCCGGCGTCCGGGACGCGTTTCCTTCGGCCTGCGCCTGCTGGTGCTGGGCATTACCGTGGTGCCCAACAGCCTGCTCGGCGCCTACCTTACTTTCATCCATGCCGACCTCTACACCGCCTACGATCAGGTGGGGCGGTGGTGGGGATTGAGCGCTCTGACCGACCAGCAACTGGCCGGTCTTATCCTGTGGATTCCAGGCGCGATGATGTATTTCATTGCGCTCCTGGTCGTGCTGTGGTTATGGCGCCGGGATGAGCTCGGGGTGGGGGCGACGGAGGCCGTGAAAGCCCCGCCAGCAGCGGCTTTCAGCGAATTTACGGCCTCCAGCTGAGGGCAAAAAATTTATATTTTCCTGGTGACTTTCCGGGCGTATATTCTGCGCGCGGCCATGATTCCCATGGCCCTTTTTGGAGAGTCGATTACATGAAAAAGGTAGTCATTGTTGGGCTTACACTTGCGTCTATCCTGGCTGGCCCGGCCGTTTTCGCTGATGAGGCTGCCAAGGCTCCTGCCGCTACTTCCCAATCTGCGCCGGCCAAGCCGGAAATGAAGAAGGAACAGAAAAAAGAGCACAAGGATGCAAAGAAAAAAACCAGGATGTCCGCAGAGGTCAAGGCGTTGCAGGAGGCCTTGAATGCTCACGGTGCCAAGCTGAAGGCCGACGGCATGTGGGGCAAAAATACCCGCGCCGCGCTCAAGGCCTACCAGAAAAAGAACGGCCTGAAGGTCACCGGTCACGCCGACAAGGCGACCCGCGCCAAGCTTGGCATGAAGTAAGTCCCGAACAGTCTATCGGCTGTGCTCCAAAGGCTGGCGGATTTCCGCCAGCCTTTTTTTATTCCCGCTGCCCGCTTCAGTTCTCCACGCAGACCTTGCGGATCAGGCGCCGCAGCAGGTCGGTCGCTTCGGCCAGTGCGGCGCGTTCGATGAACTCGTCCGGCTGGTGGGCCTGGTCGATGCGTCCGGGGCCCATCACCAGGGTTTCGATTCCGAGCTGCTGGTAGAACGGCGCCTCGGTGGCGAAGGCGACCGACAGCGAGCTGCGCCCGCTCAGGGTTTCGGTCAGATCCACCAGCGGTGATTCTTCCGTGGTCTCGAAGGCCTCGATGCCGGAAAACAGCGAATGGGTTTCGAAGCGCAGGTCGCTGTCCGCGAGGGCCTTTGCCACGCGCTGGCGCAGTTCCTCGCGCAGCTCGTCGATATGCATGCCCGGCAGCGGGCGCAGGTCGAAGTGCAGTTCGCATTCCGGGCAGATGCGGTTGGGGTTGTCGCCGCCGTGGATGTGCCCGAGGTTGAGGGTGGGGTAGGGCACGGCGAAGGCGGGATTGCGTTGCGCCTTCAGGTCCGCCTGCCAGGCCAGGATTTCACCCATGACCTTGTGCATGCCTTCCAGTGCGTTGGCGCCCTGCGCGGGATCGCTGGAATGGCCGCTGCGCCCGAGTATGCGCACCGCTTCCATGATGATGCCCTTGTGCCGGTTCACCGGCTGCAGCCCGGTGGGCTCGCCGATGATGCAGTACCGGGCGCGCGGGCGGCCCAGCCGGGCGAGCATGCGCGCGCCGTCCATGCTGCTTTCCTCGTCCGCCGTGCCCACGATGATCAGCGGGCGCTTGAGGGTGGCGGCGTCGAAGTCGCGCGCGGCCTCGATGGCCAGGGCCAGAAAGCTTTTCATGTCGGCGGTGCCCAGGCCATACAGGCGGCCGCCATCCTCGGTGACGGCGAAGGGGTCGTGCTGCCAGCGTCCCTCGTCGTAGGGCACCGTGTCGGTGTGGCCGGACAGGATCAGCCCGTCCTCGCCGTCGCCCAGGGTGGCGATCAGGTTCGCCTTGTTGGGGAAGCGCTCCAGCGGCAGCACCTCCACGCTGAACCCGGCGTCCTCCAGCCAGGCGGCGAGCAGGTCGACCACCTCGCGGTTGCCCATGTCGAATTCGGGGGTGACGCTGCTGATCGAGGGCGTGGCGATCAGCCCGCTGAGCATCTGGTCCAGTGCGGGAAGGCGGGGCATAGGAGTCGTATTCGGGAAGGTATATGCTCAGCATAGTACGGCGCGCCTGCGCCTGGAAGACGTGTATGAACCATCCGAGCCGAACCGCCACCCGCACCGCACCGGCGCTGGCGATCCGCGAAGCCACAGCGGACGATATCGACGCTTTGGTGGAGCTGGAAAACGCCAGCTTCGAAACCGATCGCCTGACGCGACGCCAGTTCCGTTACATGATCACCCGCGCCCACGCCGACGTTCTGGTCTGCGAGACGGAGGGAGTGCTCGCGGGCTACGTGCTGGTGCTGTTCAGCCGCGGTACCTCGATGGCGCGCATCTACTCCATCGCCGTGTCGGCCGACATGCGCGGACGCGGTATCGGGCCGGCCCTGGTCGAGGCGGTGGAATCGCGCGCCATCGAACACGGCAGCATCAGCATGCGTCTGGAAGTCAGGCGCGACAACGCGGCTTCCCTGGCCATGTTCCAGCGTCTCGGCTACCGCCAGTTCGCTTCGGTGGACGATTACTACGAAGACCACATGGAGGCGCTGCGCTTAGAGAAATCGCTGGCGCCGCATCTCAAGCCTGCCCAGGCGCTGGTGCCGTTTTACGAGCAGACGCTGGATTTTACCTGCGGCCCCGCCTCGCTGATGATGGCCATGAAGGCGCTGGACCCCGACCTGGAACTGAGCCGCACCCTGGAACTGCGTCTGTGGCGCGAGGCGACCACCATCTTCATGACCTCCGGCCATGGTGGCTGCGGTCCCTTCGGGCTGGCGTTGTCCGCCTGGCATCGCGGCTTCGACGTCGAGGTGTTCGTTAACCAGGAGGCGGACTTTTTCGTCGACTCGGTGCGCAGCCCGGTCAAGAAAGAGGTGATCCGCCTGGTGCAGGAGGACCAGATCGCCGAGATGCGCGCCCACGACATTCCGCTGCATCTCTCCCCGCTCAACATCGGCGAGCTCAAGGAGCGCTTCGAGGCAGGAGCGATCCCGGTGGTGCTGATCAGCTCGTATCGCATTTACGGTGAGAAATTTCCTCACTGGGTGGTGGTGAACGGTTTCGACGAGCGTTTCATTTACGTGCACGACCCGTTCATCGATTACGAAAAGGGCGAAACGCCGCTCGATTCCATCAACATGCCGATTCTGCAAAAGGAGTTCGAACACATGACGCGATACGGACGCGCAGGGCTCAAGGCCGTTTTGCTGCTGACCAGGAGGAATGCCGGCAATGCCTGAGCCTTTGGTCGTCGTCGAACAGCTTGCCGACTGGAAGCCCGAATATCCCCAACTGAACGTCATTACCGCCCGCGAGTACCTGGGCAGCGCCGCGCGCGAACAGGCCGAGAACGGCGGCCTGCTCATCAACCTGGCGCGCGGCTATCGCTACCTGAGCCTGGGTTACTACTGCTCGCTGCTCGCCGAGGCGCGCGATCAGCGCGTCATCCCCAGCGTGCGCACCATCCAGGACCTGAGCCGCAAGTCGATCTACACCCTGGACACCAGCGACCTGGAGCGTATGGCGCGCAAGGCCGCGGGCAAGGCAAAACACGATGTCACCGTCAGCGGCCTGACCATCATGATCTACTTCGGCCAGGTGCAGGCGCCGGAATGGCAGGACCTCGCGCGGCAGATCTTCGAGGCCTTCCCCTGCCCCGTACTGCGCGTCGAGCTGCGCAACCAGGGCGACTGGCGCATCAGCAGTATCCAGTCCGTGCCGCTGCACAGTCTGACTGCCGAGCATCAGGCATCGTTCGCGGCCGCGCTGGAAGTGTTCCTCACCAAGCGCTGGCGCAAGCCGCGTTCGCGCACCCGCTACCGCTACGATCTGGCGGTGCTGCACAACCCGGACGAAGAGCTGCCCACTTCCGACAAGCGCGCGCTCAACAACCTGGTGCGGGTCGGCAAGACCATGGGCATCGACGTGGACCTCATCACGCGCAAGGACTATTCGCGCGTGGCGGAATACGACGCGCTGTTCATCCGCGAGACCACCAACATCGACCACTACACCTACCAGTTCGCCAAGAAGGCGGAAAGCGAAGGCATGGTGGTGATCGACGATCCCGACTCCATCCTGCGCTGCACCAACAAGGTGTATCTGGCCGAGCTGCTGCACGGCCACCGCGTGCCGCATCCGCGCACCGTCATCGTCAGCCGCGACAACCTGTCCGAGCTGGAAGCCAAGCTCGATTTTCCCATGGTGCTGAAGATTCCGGACGGCTCGTTCTCGCGCGGCGTGGTCAAGGCCAACGACGCCGCCGAGCTCAAGCGCCTGGCCGCCGGCCTGCTCAAGGAGTCCGACCTCATCCTGGCACAGGAATTTCTCTACACCGAGTTCGACTGGCGGGTGGGTATCCTCAACAACCAGCCGCTGTACGTCTGCCAGTACTTCATGTCCAAAAAGCACTGGCAGATCGTCGATCACAGCGGTTCGGGCCGGCCCAAGCAGGGTGGCTGGAAAACCCTGAGCGTGGAGGACGCGCCGCCCAAGGTGGTGAAGACCGCGCTGCGCGCTGCCAAGCTGGTCGGCAACGGTCTGTACGGCGTGGACCTCAAGCAGATCGGCGATCGCGTCGTGGTCATTGAGATCAACGACAACCCCAGCATCGAATCCGGCGTCGAGGATGCCGTGCTCGGCGATAATCTGTATCGTGCGTTATTGGAAGAATTCGTACGCCGCATCGAGGGCGGTTGAAAGCGATCCCTATCACCGTAGAGCAAGGGATGTGCCTGAGTGACAGAGAAATCTTCATTGATCTCCCTTTCGGACGGGCGCCGTCTCGCTTACGGCGAGTACGGCGACCCGAATGGCAAGCCGGTCATCTACAACCACGGCCTGCTGGCCTCGCGTTTCGAGGCCGCATTCGCCGACGATGTGGCGCAAAAGCTCGGCCTGCGTCTTATCTCCATAGACCGGCCCGGTTACGGCCGGTCCGATCCCAAACCCGACCGCACGCTGCTCGACTGGCCGCAGGACGTCGCCGCACTGGCCGATGTCTTACGTATCCCACGCTTTCACCTGCTCGGTATCTCCGGCGGTGGGCCCTATGCGTTGGCCTGCGCCAGGGAGCTGGCGGGCCGGGTCGACGGCCTCACCCTGATTTGCGCCCTCGGCCCGCCCGCGTCGCTGGACGAGCTCGAATCCGGTCCGGGCACGCGCCTGTTCGAATTCGCCGGAAGGCACCCGCATATTGCGCGCCTCGCGCTCGCACCGCTCGGTGTGTGGTTGCGCCGTTCGCCGGTCAGCTTCGTGGAACGCATGATGGCCGCCGCCAGCCCGGAAGACCGGGCCGTGCTGCGCGATCCTCTAGTGCGAGCCGGCTTCGCCAGGGCGTTGCGCGAAGGCGCCCGCCAGGGCGTGGCTGGCGCACTGACCGATATTGGCCTATATGGACGTGACTGGGGCTTCAGGCTTGATGACATCATGCTGCCCGTGAGTTTGTGGCAGGGAGAGGCCGATCACACCGTACCGCCCGTTATGGCGCATTATCTGGCGGAACACCTACCTGAGTGTGAGATGCATTTTGTGCCTAAGGAAGGGCATTTTTCGCTACCAGTTAAACATATGCCTGAGATCTTGAACGATGCTGCTAGTTTGAACGTTGGTTGAGGTTTGTATTGAATATTTTTCGGTTATGGCAATGGCTTGTAGAAATCTGGCGCTGGTTGGTTGAAGCGAAATTGGTATTTATGTGCATTCTTGTTATTACAGCGTCAGTGAGTTTAGGTATGGGGCGGTGGCATAGCGAGTTTTCTATTAGATCAGCAGGCTGGGGGCTTCAAATTATAGGCATGATTTTCGCTGCGCGAGGACTGCTTAATATTAGGGTGCATTTTGGGAAACCCATGTTGAGTAAGCTCCTTTTTGCCTGGATTAAGAGGTTCCCAAAATACAAAAGGAGTATTGTCGTAAGCCCGAGCGTTGCACATATGATGTCGTTGGGAATGACAGCGAGAGCAGAAGTTTGGCATCCAGATGACAAAAATATGCCAATTGCAAAAAGAGTCGATGTAATAAATAGAAATCTAGAAATAATTAGAATCGAACAGCGCGAGCAAGCAAAATTAATAGATGAGTTAAAAGACAGTCATGAACAATATAAGGGAGTTATGGCGGAGCGAACCAATAAGATGGAGGAGGATATTCGCTCTGATATAGAGTCCTTATATACAAGTGATTTGATAACTTCTCTAGTGGGGTTGGTGTGGCTAACAGTAGGTATAACAATGAGTACTATGGCTCCTGAGCTGTATACGTGGATATATCAGATTTGATAAATGAATTTCAAATAGATGATTCTTTCTCTCTGCGTTATAGGATTTTTCTTCGCGCAAGTTGCATATTAAATGGCAGCACTCGCGGACTTATACGGTTTAGTTTGGCGTTTATCTTATTGGCTGTTTCTTCTGTTGCTATTGGTAGTGATCTTGAGGATCTGGCTCGTGATGGTTATGCCGTGATAGAGAAAACACAAGTTGATGGTGATTTTGACGGCTGTGATTTCGGTAGACGCATACCGCTAATGGACGGCCTTATTTTTGTTTGCTCTGGATATGGTTATTCGTACGCGTTTATGCCGGAAGTCCTTATATTAAAAAATATTAATTCTAGTGACATAAAGATTCTGATTAATGGTGATGAATATGATGGTTATCTTTACAGAAGACGCTGAAAGTAATGCCGTGAGCGGGTCATTTGTCTAATAATGAATCTAGGGTTAGGGCTGTGCACCAATCATCAATCGTAATGAAACCTTCTAGTGTTGAAATGCAGTCATTAATTTATGCGAGATTCTCCGGAGTCTTGTATCTAACTATTATCGTTTTCGGCATCTCCAGCGAGGTATTCATCCGTTCCGGCTTGATTGTGACTGGAGACGCGGCAGCAACGGCCACCAACATACTGGCATCCAAGGGTTTGTTCCGCACCGGTTTCGCGTTAGACGCCATCATGCTGTTGAGCGACGTCGCGATTGCGATACTGTTTTATCAGCTGCTCAAGCCGGTCAGTAAAACCCTATCCCTCATGGCGGCGGCATTCAGGCTGATGCAGGCCGCCATCCTCGGCTTTAACCTGCTCAATTATTACGCGCCCATGCTGCTGCTAAGTGAGGCGGGCTACATGAATGCCTTCGAAACCGGACAGCTGCATGCACTCGCGCTGTTTTATCTTGACCTGCATAGCTATGGCTATGACCTGGGCCTGTTGTTCTTCGCGCTGTCCAACCTGATTCTGGGCTACCTGATCATCAGGTCGGATTACTTCCCGAGCATATTGGGATACGGGCTGCAGGCGGCGGCCGTGGTTTATCTGGTGGGCAGCTTTACCCGGTTCCTGGTGCCGGATTATGTATCGCTCGTCGAGCCCGCCTATGTCATTCCGTTGCTGGCTGAACTTTCCTTCTGTTTGTGGCTCTTGATAAAGGGCATAAAGACCCGGTCATTGCCTGAAGCAGCCGGGTGACTCCATGGGCCTGTCAGCCTGGCCGGTTCTGCAATTGCATGGGCTTTCTTACTGCGGTTGCCCGTCCCGGGCGAAAACCGGCCAACCGGCCGCCGAATGTAGTCATATAATGTTGTTGAACCAGGCTCAGGGATGGGCGGCTGGGCATTTTTTGATCATGGCATCCGCCTGACAAAGAGCCGGACAGTAGGGAGGCAGACCACCTTTTCACTCTTTTTGTATGGAAATGGCAATAATGTTTCCTATCCTCATCGCTTATGACCACGGATTCCCAGGCCTTCCTCAATAAGGTCATGGACCTGCTGGTCGATACGGTCTGCGTAGTCGACCCCGAGGGATGCTTTGTCTTCGTCAGCGCGGCCTGTGAGCGTCTGTTCGGATACACCCAGGAAGAGCTGATCGGCAGGAACATGATCGAGCTGGTGCATCCGGAAGACCGTGAGCGGACCCTGCAGGCCGCCGAGAGGATTATGGGCGGATATCTGCAGACCAATTTCGAGAATCGCTACGTACGCAAGGATGGCAGCGTGGTGCATGTCATGTGGTCGGCCCGCTGGTCGGAATCCGACGGTATCCGGCTGGCCGTGGCACGCGACGTCACGGTGCTCAAGCACGCCGCCCATATGCAGGATGCGCTTTACCGGATTTCCGAGGCCGCGCATTCCGCCGAAGGGCTGCCCGAGCTTTACCGGCATATCCACGGCATCGTCGGCGAACTGCTGCCGTCGGACAATTTCCTCGTTGCGCTCTACGATAAGTCGAACGACGCGCTGTCGTTTCCGTACTCTGCCGAGGAGGTGGCACATCGGATCCCCACGCAGGAATTGGATGTGGACACGCCTATTGCGGAGGTGATCCAAACAGGCCGGAGCCTGTTGGCGGTCGTTGGCGGCCCGGGAGAGGCCTTTGATATGGCCTCGGCGGCGAATATGGGTTGTGCAAACTGGTTGGGTACACCGCTGATTTCCCAGGAGCAGGTCATGGGTGCCCTGGTCGTGCAGTCGAAGGATGCCGGAGATTTGTGTTACACCGAAGCGCATAAGGAGCTGCTGCAGTTCGTTTCGACCCAGGTCGCCACCGCCATAGAACGCAAGCAGAAGGAAACCCGGCTGCAACATCTGGCGCTTCACGATGCGTTGACCGGCCTTCCCAATCGGGCGCTTTTCCAGGATCGGCTGGATATGGCGCTCAGGCGGGCCGAGCGCGATAGTGAGCAGGTCGGCCTGCTGTATATCGATCTGGATGAGTTCAAGCAGGTCAACGATACATACGGTCACGAGGTTGGCGATTTATTGTTGCGCGAAGTGTCCCGGCGTCTTGCGCGGTGCGTGCGTGAATCCGATACGGTCGGACGGATGGGCGGCGATGAATTTACGGTGCTATTGACCAATGTTCGCGGTATGTCGTGTGTCGAGGCGGTCGTGAACAAGGTGCGTGATGCGATCGGTGCGCCGTTTGAGAATGAAGGCGTGATTCTGACCGTTTCGGCCAGTATCGGTGCGGCTGCCTATCCGGAGCACGCTACCGACAGGGATCAGTTGATTCGCCATGCCGATGCAAGCATGTATGCCGCCAAAACTCGTTAAAAGTCAGGCCGGTTTTGCGCTATCGCCCGGCCTATAAAGAGCTGCGGGTTTTTGAGTCTCAGGTCGAGGCGTTTTGCGCGGTGTGCTGCAAAACCGTGAGTTAAACATCAGTGCGCGATCTACGCCGTATATCCGCAATCTCATCCTTGTCGAGCCCCAGAGATTCCAGAAACGCCTGATGCGCCTCCGGCTCATCGCGTTCGAAGGCCTGGTGCCAACGCACTCGGCCTGCCTCATCCACACCCGCTTCCTCCAGCATGGCGACCCATTGCGCCACGTCGACATTGCGATAGCGGGGCTGTTGCGCGCCACGGCCCAGGAGCTGGACGACCAATCGCTGCCGAGCCCGCAGACGGTCGATCTCCTCGTTGAGGACGCCGAGCTGATGCTCCAGCGCCGTCTCCAGGGTATCGTCACCGGTTTCATCCAGAATCGCCTGGATGGCCTTGAGGGGCAGGCCCGCCTTGCGGAAGGTGTTGATCCGCGCCATGCGGTCCGCTTCGGCCTTGCCATACAGCCGGTATCCCGCCGGATTGACCCCGCTGGGCTTGAGCAGCCCGATGCGGTCGTAATAGAGCAAAGTCGCACGGGACAGGCCAAAGCGTTTGGCGAAGGCGGTGATAGTTTGCGGCTGCATGGCTTATCGTCAGTCTATGGGTTCGCGATCCGGTTCGACCCAGGCGGCACGCGCCTCGGGTGAGGTCAGGCGTTCCTCGCTGAAGTGACGTGCGAGCACGCCGCGTGCGTCGGTGACGAGATCCGGGTTGGCCGCCAGGAACGCTTCGAAATTATGGCTCATATCGCCGTGTATGCGCTTGGCCATGATGCGCATCAACGCCTCGCTGAGGGTGTGGTTGAATTTCTCCGGGGCGCCGAACTTGTCGGCCAGGTCGTGGATACCCTCGCAAACCCGGGTATTGGCTTCTTCGAGATCGTAATGGTTCAGGTGTAACCAGGCCATGTACAGGTGGCCCTTATGATCGAAGTACTCGGGCCCCAGGTCGCGGGCCTGGAAGCGGGCGAGATAGGTTTCGTCGTCGTGTGGCATGGGTGTGCTCCGGGGTTGGCGAAAGCCCGCGAGCATGCGGTGTGAAGTGGTAGACGGGTCAAGCAGGGCGAGCCGGAGGAATACAGACCAGGATATAAGCCAGGGTTAAGGTGGCATCTTGTCCGGTCTTGCTCTATATGACATGGCCCATTCAGCTCACGTCAGGTCCGCCCTTCATAGTCATTATATGGAGTGGGCGGCTGACAGACAGGAGGGGATCATGCCTAACCAAAAACGTTTAATCATCGCTACCTTGTCGGGTCTGCTATTCGGCTTCGTCTGTCTCGGCCTCGCCGCGAGCGGGTCCACATCGCTTCCGTGGGCGGCCGGTGTGCAGATTGTCAGCAGCCGCACGCTCATCGGCCTGGCTATCGGCATCAGTGCTGTCAGGATCGGGCATTGGTCGATTCACGGAATTGTCATGGGACTTCTCTTCAGTGTGCCGTTGGCGTTCAGCGGGCTGATGGCGCCGGACAATCCGGATTTCAGCAAGGCGGGCATGTTCGTCTGGACGCTGGTTCTGGGTATGGCCTACGGATTCCTCATTGAACTGATCACCACGGCGGTTTTCAAAGCCAAACAACCCGGCTGACCGGATAGCGACAACCGGTTCGGCGCACGCGCTGTGCCGGGTAGTGAATTATCACGCTGCATTCAATAGCATTTGACGTGCGGTCACGAGGCGGTGAGGAGGAGTTCGTCATGAAACCACGCATCAGCATGATCACGCTTGGGGTGAACGACATCGAGGCAGCCGTGAAATTCTACGAAGAAGGCCTCGGTTTTCCCCGCATGGAATCGCCGCCGGAGGTGGCATTCTTTACCCTCAACGGCACTTGGCTCGGTTTATACGGCAGAGAGGCGTTGGCCGAGGACGCAACCGTTTCCTCGAAAGGCAGCGGATTCGAAGGATTTGCGCTGGCCTACAACGTGCATTCGGAAGAAGAGGTGGACGAGGTTATCCACGTGGCAGCCAGGGCCGGCGCCATCGTGGCGAAAAAACCGCAAAAGGTTTACTGGGGCGGCTACAGCGGTTACTTCAAGGATCTGGACGGTCATTTGTGGGAAGTGGCCTACAACCCGCTGTTCTGGATTGGGCCGGAAGACTAGAGCGCCTGAACCTTTGTTGCGGCCGGCCTGAGTGTGAAGACCTACATCGCCCTGTTTCGAGGCATCAACATCGGTGGACATCATCTCCTGCCGATGAAGAACCTTGTGGCGATGCTTCAGGACATGGGATTCAGGCAGGTCAAGGCATATGGCCAGAGCGGCAATGTGGTGTTCCAGGGCGGGAGTGAGACTGCAGCCAGCATATCGAAACGAATCGGCGGCAGGATCGATGCCGAATATGGCTTTGAGCCTTACGTATTGATCCTCGATGCGAAGGCGCTGGGAAAGTCGATTTCCGGCAACCCTTACCCCGAGGCCGAATCCGATCCCAAATCCCTGCATGTGTATTTCCTGGCATCTGCACCGAAAAATCCCGACCTGGAAAAACTGAAAGCCGTCAGCCGCAAGAGCGAGGAGTTCTGCCTCAGTGGAAAACTTTTCTATCTACATGCACCGGAAGGCGCGGGTAGATCCAAGTTGGCGGCAAGTGTCGAAGGCGCGCTGGGCGTCACTCTGACGGCGCGAAACTGGCGGACGGTCTGCAAGATCATGGAGATGGCAAAGGAAGCCGGTTGACTGAAAAGAACGTGCAGTAGCAAAAATACTGCCGTGGTCTGTTTTGAAGTTTTCCGATGAGCTCAGCCGAGCCCGTGTCCGTCCCCTTCCAGCAGCCTGCGCGTCGCGCGTCCGGTGGTGATGGTGAACACCGGTGCGCCGAGCAGCAGGTACCAGTAGAACGTCACGAACCGCCACAGCAGCAGGCCCAGTGCCAGGGTGCCGGGGTCCAGCCAGGCCGCGAGCAGGGCGGCGAAACCGAGTTCCACGCCGCCCGCGCCGCCGGGCAGCATGCTCAGTTGCCCGGCGAACAGCAGGGCACCCTGCACCAGGAACAGGTACGACCACGGCACGGTCTGCCCCAGCCCGAACAGCACCAGCGGCAGGACGCTGTAGCGCAGCAGCCAGTGTCCGGCGCAGTACAGGTACAGCAGCGCCAGCCGATGGCGCGGCATGGCGAACAGCAGGCCGACGGCGTGGCGGAACTGGATGATCCAGCGCGCGATGCGCTGTCGGCGCCGTTTGTTGACCCGCAGCCAGCGCAACACCCGCCCCATGATGCGCATCAGCGGCCGGTAGTGGCGCATGAGTGCGATGACGGTAAGCACGCCGCCGGTCAGCGGACCGAGGATGGCGAGCGAGAACCACAGCGGATCGCCGAGGCGTCCGCCCATGGCGAACACGATCAGCGCCAGCGGGAAGGCGGTGGAGAAGAACGCCAGGTCCATGATGTGGTCGACCGCGTACAGCGAGGCGGCGCGCGCGGAGTTGAGGCCGTGCTGGCGCAGCAGATAAAGATAGGTCAGCGCGCCGCCTACACCGCCCGGAGTGGCGGCGCCGGCGAATTCGGTGCTGATGACCAGCGCGTAGGCCCGGCGGCGCGGGATGGTCACGCCGACATTGGCGGTGAGCAGGCGCAGGCGGGCGGCGTTGAACGCCCAGCCGAGCGCGACCATGGCCAGGGCGGCGGCGATCAGCTCGGGTGGAACGGTTCTGAGGCCCGCGAGCAGCGGACCGACACCGCCCCAGAGCACGGGCACGGCGAGGCTGACGCTGAGTGCGGCCAGACCCAGCCACAGACGGCGGCTGATGCGTTTCATGCGGCCAACCCCAGCCAGGCCGCCTTGGTCATCGGGGTGCGGGTTTCCAGCGCGGACTGCAGGGTTTCGATCCAGAAACGCACCGTTTCCGGATGGTCGGCATCGACCGGGTGCAGGCCCAGGCGCAGCAGGGGCGCATGGCGCAATCTGTGACGCAGCCAGCGGTTGTAAACGGCGGACAGGCGCAGCCGCCAGGCCGCGCGCACGCTCCAGACCAGGCTGGGGCTGGCGAGCGGCTGCCAGTCGGGCAGTTTGTAGAGCCGCTTCCGCGTGGAGGTGTAGTGAAAAGGCGAGCGGGTCAGTGCCTTGCAGGTGCCGGCGCTCATCAGCCAGGCGGGTGCGACAAAACCGTACGTGTTCCAGTCGAGCCGTGCGAAGCGCTCCAGGCCCTGTGTCAGCCGTTCGTGCGCCAGGGTTTCGTTCAGCGACGAAAACTCGCCTTCGCCCGCGGTGTAGAAACGGCGTTTGATTTCGTCGTAAGGCGAGTGCGAACCGCCGGTACCGTTGTCGAGATGAAACAGGCCATGCATCACGGTCTCGTCGCCACGGTCTATGCGCTGCCCGACGGCGCGGATGAAGGCCGGTGATTCGTCGATGGCCTGGCCGTAATGATATTCGGGCACCACCAGCAGCGTGACCGGGATATCGCCCAGTGCGTCGATCTGGCCGAGCAGGCGTTCGCAGTTGGGCCAGGTCGCGGGGGCGACGTCGTGCAGTACCACGCAGACTGCGGGGTCAGCCTGCGGCACGCGCCGTTCCCGTGCCCGCAGGCGGTTGGCCGAGCAGGTCCAGGTAGATGTCGAACAGCCGGGCGAGCGTTCGGTCCCAGGTCCAGTGGGCCTCCACGGCCTGGCGCGCCGCGTGCCCCATGGCGGCGACATCCTGTTCGAACAGCGCGATGACCGCATCGGCCAGATCACGCGCCGCACATGAGGGCGACAGTACGCCGGTCTCGGGCGTGACCAGTTCAGGCACCGCGCCGGCGTTCACGCCCACGACGGGGATACCGCTGGCCATGGCCTCGAGCACGATGAGGCCGAAGGTCTCCGTGTCTCCCGCGTGGACCAGGGCGTCGCTGCCCGCGAGCAGGCGCGAGAGTTCGGCGGCGCCGACGTAGCGCGCGAAGGCGCTGATGTTGGATACGGACGGACAGGGCATTTCCGGGCCGACCAGCAGCAGGTGATAGTCCGGTCCCAGCAGCCGGAAGGCCTCGACGAGACGGTCGATGTGCTTTTCGCGCGCATTGCGGCCGGCGAAGATCAGCAGCCGCGACTTGCGCGGCAGGCCGAGTTCGCGGCGCAGGTGTTCGCTGTGCCGCCGCGGATGAAAACGTTCGGCGTCCACGCCCAGCGGCTGCACCTGCACGTTGTCCACCCCGAATTCCAGCAGCTGATCGCGCATCACCTGGCTGGGGGTCAGTACCTGGTCATAGCGCCGGTACAGATGCCGCACGTAACGGCGGGTGACCGCCTGCGTCCAGTTGCCGAAGCGCGCCGCGATCAGGCGCGGCAGGTCGGAGTGGTAGAAGCCGATGGTGGGAATGCCGAGACGCTGGCCGGCCTCGAGCGCCGCCCAGCCGAGCCGGTAGGGGTCGCCGGCCTCGATCAGGTCGGGCGACAGCTCCAGCAGATATTTCACCCAGGGGCGGGTGCGCAGCGGAAAACGGTACCCGTCGGAAAACGGCAGCGGCGGCGCGCACAGCGTGTGCTGGTGCGGCGCCAGCAGGCCACGATAGGGGCCGGGCGTCAGCAGGGTATGGCGGACCAGCGTGTGGCGCGCAAGCCAGTCGTGCTTGGCGTCGAGGTAGCGTCTGACACCCCCGCTGTGCGGGGCATAGAACATGGTGAGGTCGCACAAATGCATCGGTGCTGCCGGTGTGGACGGACTGCGATTCAATCTTCCTATTTTAGGGATGCAGATGACAACGTGATTACATCCCGTGAATACGGGTTGCGGAGGGGGATGGCGCGTCCCTGCGCCGGGTGAGTCGGCTGCTTAGAAGTAGTAGCCGACGTTGATATTGAGGCGGGTCATACGCTTTTCGCTGGTGGTCGACACCATGTTGCCGCCGTCGAAGATCATGTTCTTGCCGGAGATCAGGTCGATGTAGGTATACACCGGACCGGAAGCGATCATCGTGCCGATGACGTTCTGCCAGATGGTGTTGAACTTGTCCTTGTCGGGCTGGATGACGGTGTTGTCGGAATAGAAGGTCAGCGAGTTCAGCGGCCCCCAGCTCACCGGCAGCTTGTACGCCAGGTTGACGATGCCGAAGGTGGCGCTGGCCGGCACGCCCCAGGCGTAGTTGTAGGCGCCCATGTTGATGGTGTCGCTCTGCACGCCGGCGGGGTTCTTGGGGTTGTACTGATAGCGCCCGACCTCGAGCTGCGGGTTCCAGCGCCCGTAGTGCCCGTCCAGGTGCGCCGCCACGGCGAAATGGTCGCCGTTCTTGCGGGTGTCGCTGTTGTACAGCTGGCCGGCCTGGGCGGAAAGGCCGACCTCGGTGCTGGCGTCGGAACCCTTGCCGAAGGTGTACGCCAGGCGGGTGGCCAGTTCGTTGGTGGCCATGTTGTTGCTGTTCGGATCATAGCCGGCGTAGCCGCCCACCTTGCTGGTTGCACCCTGTATGACGTCGATGGAGTAACGGCCGGTGTCGGTGTTGTCGCCGAAGTCGCTGTTTTTGTAGAAGCCGGCGGCGAAGTCCCAGGGGCCTTTGCTGTAAACGCCTTTGAGGCCGAGGTCGTACTGATCCTCGAGGCCGATGTAATAGGTGCCGCTGAACCAGAAGTTATGCGAGGCGAACGGCATCAGGCCGAAGGGCACCTTGTTCAGGCCGAACTCCATCTTGGTCTGCGGGTTTAACTGATAACCGATCCAGCCGTGGTGCAGCGCATTCCAGGTCTGGTAGAAGCGGTATTCGGCGGAGACCAGCCACTTGTTGTAGTGACCGTCCACGTTGAAGCGGAAGGTGTCGAAGTCGATGTCGCCCAGGCGGTCGTGCTGCTGATAGTCGTAATACTTGAGCACGTAGTTGTAGCGCAGTGCGCCGCCGATCTTCAGCGAGGTGTCAGCGGCAGCGGAGGCGGAAGGCGCGGCGAGGGTGAACGACAGGGGCAGTACCCCCAGGGCGATAGATCGCACGAGTCGGTTGCTTGTTTTCATGTGTATGACTCCTTACTCAGTACAGTGTTGTAGATGTTGGGATCCCATCGCGGACGATGGGCACAGTCGTTCGGATGCCGCGTAAGCGCCGCATCGACGGTGACTGATGGGAACTGGCGGCGCTTGCCGCCGGAGAAAGCGGGCCGGCCGCAGCCGGCCCGGGCAACTCGCGACAGCCGGTTACTGCAACCAGCTGGATACGAGCTTGGGGTTTTCCTTGACCCAGCGCTGGGCATCTTCGGATGCATTCGCGTTGGCCTCCTGGTTCCAGGCCATGACCTTCTGCATGTCGGCCGGCTTCCAGTTGAAGGCGTCGAGGATCTTGTATGCCTTGGGCATGTCCTTCTTCAGGCCTTCGCGGACCAGGGTGTCGATGTTCTCGGCAGTACCGTAGATGCCTTTCGGATCCTTGAGGTACTTGAGATCCCAGCGCGCCCACATCCAGTGCGGGGTCCAGCCGGTGACCACGATCCACTGGTGGTTGTCGATCGCGCTCTTGAGGGCGGCGGTCATGGTGGCGCCGCTGCCGCTGATGAGCTTCAGGGGCAGGTCGTAGTCCTTGATCACCTTCTGGGTCAGGCCCATTTCACCGGCGCCCGGATCGATGCCGACGATGCGGTCGTCGAACTTGGACGCGTTGTCCTTGAGCTGCGGAATGGAGTCGATGGTCACGTAGTCGGGTACGACCAGGCCGAGCTGGGTGCCGACCATGTTCGGGCCGAGGTTGACCAGCTTGTCCTTGGTCTTGGCGTAGTAGTTCGCCTGCGTGCTGGGCAGCCAGGCGCAGACCATGGCGTCGGCGTCGCCGTCGGCGATGGCGGCGTACATGGCGGCGGCGCTCACCGAGGTGGTGGTGACGTTAAAGCCCTGATCCTCGAGCACGGCCTTGACCACGTCGGTTGCCGCGACGCAGCTGGACCATTCGACGTACACCAGTCGGATGTTCTTGGACTGCGAGCCTTCCTGCGGCGCAGCCATTTCGCTTTCCTGTTTGCCGTTGGTCTTGTTGTTCTCCGACTTGGAGCAGCCGGCGAGCGCCGCGAGGGCGACGAACAGGCCTGCCAGGGCGAAGCGGGATAAGGTTGTCATTCGATTCATTGTCTTCTCCTGCTTGTTTATTTGTTGGCGGATGAATGTGAGCGGCGGCCGATGCGCTGCGTGATCCGGTCCAGGATCATGGCCAGGATCACGATGGCGAGGCCGGACTCGAATCCCTTGCCGGGTTCGAGGCGCTGAATCGCCTTCCAGACCTCGCCGCCGAGGCCGCCGGCGCCGATCATAGCCGCGATAACCACCATGGACAGTGCGAGCATGATGGTCTGGTTGACGCCGGCCATGATGGTGGGAACGGCCATCGGCAGCTGCACCTTGAACAGCTTTTGCCAGCGGGTGGAACCGAACGCATCGGCGGCTTCGATGAGATCGGCGGGTACCTGATTGATGCCCAGGGTGGTGAGGCGGATGGCCGGGGGCGTCGAGAAGATCACCGTGGCCACGCTGGCGGACACGGCGCCCAGGCCGAAGAATGGAATGGCCGGAATCAGGTAGACGAACGCCGGCATGGTCTGCATGAAATCGAGGATCGGCATGACCACCCGGTACACGCCGCGATTGAGTGCGGCGGCGATGCCCAGCGGCAGGCCGATCGCGACGGCGATCAGCGTGGAGATCAGCACCAGGGTGAAGGTCTCGATCGTCGGTTCCCACAGCCGCAGATTCCAGAGGAACAGCAGGCCGGCGGCGGTGAGGATGCCGACGCGGCGTCCGGCGACGCGCCAGCCAAGCAGTGCCACGGCGATGATGAGCAGCCATGGCGGCAGATACAGCAGACCGTGGACGATGGCGTCGATGGCGATCGACGTGGCGTGACTGAGCGCCTTGGTGATGAAGGCGAAGTGGGTGGTCAGCCAGTCGAGGCCGATGTCGATGAGATGCGCAAGCGGAAATTTGGGAATGTCATTCATGCGACGCCACTCCTTTCTTCAGCGGGCGATTCTTCCGTGCTGTTGTTGTTCTCGGACAGTGCGGACATCACGCCGGTGCGGGTGACGATGCCGAGCAGTTTGTTCTGCTCGTCGGTGACGGGGAGCGTGTAGGGCCAGTCGGCGAGGATGTTGATGATGTTCATCAGCGGCTCGTCGGGACTGACCGAGGGCGTTTCGTGGATGAGGCCGTCGATGGTCTTTTGCCCGGCCCTGGCGGCTTCGGAAACCGCTTCCAGGTCGAGGGTGCCGAGCAGGGTGTAATCGCGCTTCACCGCAATGATGCTGGTGTAGTTTTCCTCGTTCATCTTGTGCAACACCGTGCGCGGGCCGTCGTTCGGGAACGCCACCACGCGTGCGCGCGCCAGCACCGAGCGCGCCGTGAGCACGCGCGACATGTCCACGTTTTCCACGAAACGTTCGACGTAGGCGTTGGCCGGATTGTTGAGGATGTCCTCAGACGTGCCGATCTGCACCACGCGCCCGTCCTTCATCAGCACGATGCGGTCGCCGAGCTGCAGCGCCTCGTCGAGATCGTGGGTGATGAACACGATGGTTTTTTTCATGCGCTCCTGAAGCGACACCAGCTCGTGCTGCATGTCGCGCCGGATCAGCGGGTCGAGGGCGCTGAAGGCCTCGTCCATGAGCAGGATGTCGGGGTTCACCGCCAGGGCGCGGGCCAGGCCGACGCGTTGCTGCATGCCGCCGCTGAGTTGTCCGGGCGTGGCGTTCTCCCAGCCCTCCAGTCCGACCAGGCGCAGCGCCTCGGTGGCGCGCTCGCGGCGCTCCGCCGGTTCGACGCCCTGGATCTCCAGACCGTAGGCGGCGTTGTCCACGATGCTGCGGTGCGGAAACAGCGCGAAGTGCTGGAACACCATGCTGATCTTGTTGCGGCGCAGGTTGAGCAGCGCTTCGCGGTCGTAACGGGTGATGTCCTCGCCGTCGATATAGATATGACCGCGGGTCGGCGTGTTGAGGCGGTTCAGGCAGCGGATCAGGGTCGACTTGCCGCTGCCGCTCAGGCCCATGACCACCAGCAGCTCGCCTTCCTCGACCTCGAAGGAGACATCGGCGAT